>CALJVJ010000284.1 GCA_937974625.1 uncultured Saprospiraceae bacterium | reverse complement strand
TACTGGATTAAAAATACGAGTATTACTTGTTTGCTGTAAGCCATCACCAGTTACGGCATTCCCTGAAATGGTAATAGGAGGTGCCCAAGGTCCAGAACCGAGGGAGCCATCCGTTTGCCATTCAATCCAATACGTGCCTGCTGTTAAGGTCATACCCGCAGTAGCAATATTTCGCATAATGGGTCTATTAGCATTAGCTCCCATCGTAGATTCCGTTACTCGGTATGTATTTGACCAAGCTGTACTTGCTAATCTATTAGTGGTTAAATCACCAAAAACAATACTACTGCCTGCTGCCTCTGGCACCCCATCCCAAATTTGGAATCGTACCGCAGTTATGGTAGAAGTTGTCGTAGAACCAGTTTGGTAAGCATAAAATACTAAATCATCAATTGTCCAAGTATCTCCAACGGGAATAGTAAAGTCATCTGCTATGGAGTTATCATTTAAAAATTGATGTCCAAACCCAAAGACGTTCATACCTAGGGAAACAGTTTGCAAAATAGACTCATCGGCTCCACCTACCCCAGACCCTGGACTATTGATAAAAGGACCATTATTGTACAAGTCTGCGGCATTGCTATCACTGATACTTATGGCGAGCATAGCTAACAGCAAGGTGGTATTTTTTAAAAAATATAATAAATTATTCATAAAATTTTAATTTGAAGGAGTTTGTTTGAGGGGATTAATTAGCGTTTATTGTTTCAATTGCTTTCGTACAGTAGGCTGCTGCTGCTGTATTTCCTGCATTTAGAAACTCCGTTCTTCGTTGTTCGAAGAACGCTATTTTATCTGCTTTGGTGGTTGGTGCAGAAAACTGCTCTGTCGCACTGACCGCATCAAATGCATCATTTTTGTCAATATCTGGGGTTTGAGCATAGACCAAACTGACTGCCATCACTGAAAATAAAACTAAGGCTAGAAGCACTAATTTAAAACTGACCATTCTTTTCATGGGAAAATATTTTGAGGTTAAAGATTAACCGCATTTTGTGCGCGATAATCAAAGTAGAAAATGATGAAATTAGGCTAAATTATTAGTAGGTAGGTTCTGAAATATCCTAGAGTATTATTAATTAAGTAGCTCAATTTAGCTCAGGATATATCATCAACAATTAGTATAATAGGAAAACAGTGCCAAAGTCAGCTACAGCTTGAAGAAATTTCAATTTTGATACGATTAATTTGAGAAAGAAAGAAAGAAAGAAAGAAAGGAGAAAGGGAAGAAAAAGAAGAGAGGCTGTCTTATAAATAAAAATTTAAAAACCGAATAAAATGTGGATTTCCTTCCCCTAACCGCTTTCAAAAGCAGGGCTGTTTATCAAAAAAGGACTTATGAGACAGCCTCTACGATTACAAGTGTTTAACTTGTTATTTTTAAAAATTATTAATCCATATTTGGCAGCTTCATTAATACTCCACCCAATTTCATTGCCTTTCCAGTATCGCCTTTTATTTTCAATCTTCCTTGAATAAAAGCAGTCTGGATATTTAATTTACCTTGACCTATTTTTAATAGATGGTCATCTTTTATGGTAAAAGTTGCATCGGCGTTGGCAGCTTTCATCTTTCGGATGACTGCTGGCGACTTATCAAAATCCACTTTCCATAAAATCGGTTTTTCATGTCCCGTTACTTCAAACTGAAAAACCCCACTATTCGGTTTCACGGCTTTAGGATTGTCTTTTAAATATTGTTTAATGTGGGCAAAAAGTGCATCAGATTTAGCCTTAACCTTTGCAGCCGATTTAGGTTTCTTTTTAAGCTTACCGCTCTTTTCATAAGCCAAGATAGCTGCCTCTAGTTCATTGGCAGATTCCAAAATGTAGCGAGAAAAAGTTCCTTGTTCTGGCATAGACTTCGCATCAGAAGTAGGACTTATCGTAATAGAACCATTATAACTTAAAATGGTAATAATCAATCCCATACCATCTAGAATCGGTGCCATCCCCATAATCGAATGAACCTTATGTTCTCTAAAATAGAGTGGAAATTGTGGGCCAGGTACATTTGTAATGGTCACATTAAAAACAGGCTTATGCATTTCAGCCATCTGAAATCTAGAGTAAAGTCTAGCCGCTTGGTTGGCTACCCCAAATGGAACCGCCTCTGCTAAAGAAGCCAATGTCTTCGCACCAATCGCCTTTTGATAAGTTTTTCCTTTAACTGTATTTTCGTGAATCTCTTCTAACCTTTCTATCGGGTCCGCAATATTTGTTGCTAATTGCACCAGCATATTCGATATTTGATTGCCTTGTTTATTAGCCTCTGCTGCAGTTCTAGTAGAAATAGGCACCATCGCCACTAATGGCTGGGGTGGTAATTTCCCTTTCTCTAATAAATATTTCCTCAAAGCCCCTGCACATATTGCCAACATTACATCATTGAGGGTGGTACCCATTATTTTGTAGAGTTTTTTCACTCTAGCCAATGAAAGTATTGCACTATTCCATTTTTTTCTTGGAGAAACAATCCCATTTAATTGTGTGTGCGGAGCAGAAAAGGGAGCAGTTGGTAATTCCGCATTACTAGCTCTAGACAAAAAACCTGCTTTTACGGTAGCAGATAAGGTATCCTTAATTAATTTCGGAAACTTGAAAGGATTCTTCGCAAAACTCATTGCGCTAGTAGCAATTAAAGATAATTCATTTGGCAATGGTTTTGGTTTATAAGGCCGAGGTTCTGGAATTGGTTTAGTATTTGGCATCATATCGAATATGATACTCATCAATCCAGCTCCTGCTGCCCCATCAATCATTACATGGTGCATTTTTGTCACTAAAGCCACAGAACCTTTTGGAACTTGAGAGACGGAATCTAAACCTTCAACAAACGTAAAAGACCAAAGTGGTCGATTTTGGTTGAGTGGTCCACTAAAAACATCAGAGGCAACTCTTCTCAATTCTTTCCAACCTCCTGGTTTTGGAAGAGCGATATGATTCAAGTGCATATCAATGTCAAAATCAGGGTCGTCTGCCCAATATGGATAATCCACACTTAAAGGAACATACACCAATTTTTTCCTCATTTTAGGAATCTGGTGTAATCTAGATTGAATAGTTTTTTTGAACGATTCAAAATCTAATAAGCCTTCAATAATGATAACACTTCCTACATGCATAGGACTGTTGTGTCGCTCCAAATAAAGGAAGGTTGCATCCATTCCAGAAATTGGTTCTAAATCGGTATTATTTAGTTGTGATAAGTTGAATTCTGCCACTATTGGGTTATTTACGTGAGCTTATATGATTTCTCTGATTTAAATTGAAGTCTAAATTAAAAATAATTTACTTCTTTTTTTAAAAGTTCCTTGTTTTCATCGTTAATACACACAATTGGTTTCTTATTAACCCTAGTTTTCTAAATTATTTTTTATACGTGTATCTTTTTTATACTAATCCACCTATCTTTGCGCACGCATAAATTAAATCCAAGAAAAGCCAACCTATCTACAATTTTGTTTCATACAACATTTATTTTCTCAATGTAACTACTAAGTGCTCTGTTATAGAGTGCTATGATTCATCACCACTTAGTTTAATAGTGAAGAAAAAATAAGTTGACCATTTGATTTTCTCAATTGATGTTTTTTTGCATAAAAACTATTCATTGGTAAATATAATCATTAAAAAGGTAAATCTATTTTTTCAAAATTCCTTATTAAGCGAAATATACTGTCATGGCAAAGAAAGAAAAGTCTAAATCATGGTTATCTAAGCAGTTAAAAAAACTGCAGAAACAAATAGATCAACAGGTTGAAGAAGTTAAGGAAGAAGTCATTACTTCTGTTCCTTTGGTAGAAGCCATTGGCACCAATCGTTACCCTGATGTTCACCAAGAAATCCAACCTGAAGTCGTCAAGCAAGTAATTCAAGCAGATAGTAGCATTACCTTCTTGTGTGAAAATAAAGTGGCTTTAACCATCTATCTTTTATCCAAAACCTTACTTAGATTTAGATATACCAGAACTGGGAATTTTGGAAAGGACTTTTCTTATGCTATAGACCCCAATTTCAAAATTAAGGAAACCCCTTATATTTTTGAAGAAAAGAAATCTAAATATCTTATTCAGACAAAACAACTAATTTGTGAAATTGCTAAACAAAATTTAGCTATCACCATCAAGGACTTACAAGGCAATGTTGTTAATGAAGATGACGCAGGTTATTATAATCGAAGTACTATTTTAAATGGTGTAACAGAAGTAAAAATCACCAAAAAGGCACCTAAAGGAGAATGTTTTTTTGGATTAGGAGATAAATCTTGTCAACTTAACTTAAGAGGAAAAAAACTGCAAAATTGGTGTACTGACTCCTTTGGTTATAGTAAGGATACAGACCCGCTTTATCGGTCAATCCCTTTTTATTTCGGATTAAATAAAGGAATGGGTTATGGTATATTCTTTGACAATACTTTTCGTTCACATTTTGATTTTGATGAACAAAGTACAGGGAAAATGTCCTTTGCTGCCGAAGGTGGAGAAGTCGATTACTACTTCTTTTTTGGTCCTGAATTATTAAGTGTTGCGGAACAATATATGCAACTCACTGGGCGACCTGAATTACCTCCTATCTGGGCACTTGGCTTTCATCAATGTCGATGGAGTTATTATCCTGAAAAACGAGTTAGAGAAGTAGCGCAGGAATTTAGAAATCAGCAAATCCCATGTGATGCTATCTATTTAGACATTGATTATATGGATGGCTATCGATGTTTTACTTGGAATAAAGAATTCTTTCCGCAACCAAGTAAAATGATAAATGACTTGAAAAAAGATGGGTTTCAAACTGTCGTAATGATTGACCCTGGCATTCGAGAGGATGAAGATTATCATGTGTATAAACAAGGTGTTGAAAATGATTATTTCTGTAAAAGAACAGATGGAGAATTAATGTTAGGCCCTGTTTGGCCGCCGAATTGCGGTTTTCCAGATTTTACCAATCCAGCAGTTAGAGATTGGTGGGGACAATTGTATGAAGTATTGTATAATGAAAATGGCATAAGTGGTTTTTGGAATGATATGAATGAGCCAGCTCTTTTTAAAGTAAACCATTGCACTTTTCCGGATGAGGTATTGCATCATTACGAAGGTCAAATTACCAACCATGCTAAGGCACATAATATTTATGGACAACAAATGTCCAGAGCAACTATCAAAGGATTAAAGCAATTAAATCCTAAAAAACGCCCTTTCTTAGTCACTCGTGCGACCTATTCTGGCGGTCAACGGTACGCAGCCCTTTGGACAGGAGATAACATTGCAACATGGGAACATTTGCAGTTGGGTAATCGTCAATGTCAACGGTTAAGTCTTAGTGGATTTTCCTTTGTAGGAACAGATATAGGTGGCTTTTTCCAATATCCTGATGGAGAATTGATGGTAAGATGGTTACAGCTTGGTATTTTTCATCCTTTCTTCCGTGTTCATTCTATGGGGAATAATGATGATGGTTCGGCCGAAGTGGATGCAGAAAAGGTAAAGCAGAGAGATATGAAAGACCGATTGGACCAAGAACCTTGGGCCTTTGGAAAAGCTTTTACCCCTCAAGCAAAAGCGGCTATAGAGTTAAGATATCAACTACTACCCTATCTATATACGGCATTTTGGCAAAACGTAGAAAAAGGAACGCCTATTATAAAATCTCTTTCGTTTTTTGACCAAAATGATAAAAACACCTTAGACAAAGAAGTAGAATTTATTTTTGGTGATCATATTTTAGTTGCACCAGTAACTGCTCCAAAAGTTAAAAAAGTTAGTGTTTATTTACCTAAAGGTACTTGGTTTAATTATTGGACAGGAGAAAAATACAAAGGCGGTCAATCTATTAAAACTAAAGTCCAATTGGGTACTTTCCCTATGTTTATTAAAGCTGGTGGAATCATCCCTCATTACCCTGTAATGCAGTATACCAATGAAAAGAAAGTGGAGGAATTAACGCTAAAAGTTTATGCTGGCACCAATGCGGATAATCCACTTTATGAAGATGCTGGCGAAGGTTATTCTTATACTAAAGGAGACTATTCTTTAAGACAGTTTTCTACCAATCTTGGTAAATCTAAATTCAAAATAAGTCAAACTGTAGAAGGTAAACGTGTTTCTGATTATTCAACCACCAAATTAGAAATAATTGGTTTGACTAATAAAATTAAATCCTGTAAAATAGATGGAAAAAGTTTAGCTTTTAAAGAAACTAAGTCCATTGTGACAATAGTAATAAATCCTAACTTTTCTTCTTTAGAAATTGAATTTTAGTATAGAAGTTGTTTGAAAACTACTTTTTAAAAAAATAAGGGTAAACACAAAATACTGTGTTTACCCTTATTTTTCTTATGTCTTTTGCTAATCCTATTATTCGTTATTTTTAGATTTCTCGGCTACTTGTTTTTGGAGTTCTAATAATTTTCTTTCTGCAGCTGCAATTTCTTTATTGATACCTTCTAATTTACTTTTTCCCTCTTTAAAAATTTGTTCTGCAGCGGTAGCCTTATCTTTATATTCATCAATCGCTTTTACTTCTTCTGCTATTTGACCCGCAGTGTCTTCTTTAACTTTGGTTATTTGTTTACGAGCTTGTTGTTTGGCTTCATAAATTTCTTCAGAGGTTTCCTTTTCTACCTTAGCAATTTCATCAAAAGCCTTTTTTCTAGCTGTTTCTGCATCTTGCTGATATATCTTCTTCTTAGCCTCTGTATCTCCTCGAATTTCTGACAATTCCGTTCTAGAATCAGCTTCTGCTTGAGCAATTTCAGCTTTTAACACTTCTTTTTTCGCCTCATTTTCTTTTTTAAGTTGTGTAATGGCTTCTGCTCCTTGGGACTTGATAGAAGCGACTTCCATAGCCAATTCTTCTTGCGTTTTTGATATTTGTTCTGCTGCTTGCTTTCTAGCTTCCAATACTGCTAAAGAGCTTGCTTCTCGTTCTTTGGATGCTTTTAGTTTTGTCTCTTTTATCTCATTCGCGACTTGATTCTTTATAGTCGTTAATTCTTCGGAAGCCCGTTCCTTCGCAGCAGCTAAATCATTCGCTATTATTTGCTTTTCTTTGGAAGCTTTTTCTCTTGCTTCTGCTACTTTTTGTGCCTCCGCCTTTTGTGTATTTGCAATCATTTCAGCAGCATTTCGTTTCGATTCCGCAATGGATTGAGCAGCTGCTTGATTCGCATTAACTTCTTTTTCCTTTATTTCGGCAATCGCATGTGCAGTAGCCTGTTGAATGGCTGATAGTTCCGAAGAAGCTCTTTCTTTTGCTTCTATTACCTCCTTCGCAGACACGGTTTTAACTTCCTTTTCTTTTTCTTTTGCTGCGGCAATTTTCTTAGCTGCTTCTTCTTTAATCAAAATAATTTTCTCCTCAGCAGTCTTTTTTGAAGTTTGAACATCTTCGGCATATTGACTTTTAGCAAGGCTTACACTTTCATTGGCTCTTTTGATTTGTTCTGCATTCTCACTTTGCAGTCTAGCTACTTCTTCTTCCGCTTTTTTCTTTGCCTCTGCAACTTGATTAGCTGCTTCTTTTTTAGCAGTAGATTCTGCAATTTTTATATCAGCAATCGCTTTTTGTAGCTCCTGCTCTACCTTTTCCAATTCTTCCTTTGCTTTATTTCTTGCTGCAGCAACTTCTTCCGCTATTTTGGTTTTCTCTTCCTGTGCTTTAGCTCTAGATGCTGCTATTTGGTCCGCCTCCTCTCGAGAAATTTCTGCAATAGTAGACGAAGATTTTTCTTTAGCTACTGCTACTTCTTGTGCTAAAGATGCTTTTTCCGCGGAAGCGGACTTCTGAGCATCGGCTACTTCTGTGTTGGCTCTTGATTTTTCGGAAGCTATTTGCTCCTTAATGTTATTAAGCTCATCAGAAGCCTTTTTCCTTGCTTCTGAAACTTCAATAGCGCCCGATTCTTTTACTTTGGCAACGTTTGCTTTAATATCTGCCATTTCAGAACTCATCGATTGCTGAATTAAAGCAATCTCTTCAGCAGCTTTTCGCTTAGATTCTGCTACTTCAAAGGCATATTTTTCTTTTTCTAAAACCGCATTTTCTCGAATCTGTGCTACTTTTTCTGCATTCTCTTCTTGAACTTTTAAAATTTGCTCAGCTGCTGTTTTTTTCGTAGTTACTACTTCTTCGGTTGTTCTATTTCTTTCTTCTTTTGCCTTTTTTCGAGCTGCTGCTACGGTTTGCGCCGTTTCTTCTCTTATTTTAGCCAATTCATTTTGAGAATTCTCTCTAGCAGATGCTACTTCATCGGAATATTCTAGCTTAGCAAGTTCCAATTTCTCGGTTATTGCTTTTATTTCAATAGCCGCCTTTTCCCTCGCATCTGCCACTTGTTCGGCCGATTCTAATTTAATTTTCTTAATTTCCTCTGTGGACCTTTTTTTGGCTGCTACTACATCAGAATTAATTTTTTCCATTTCCGTAGAAGCTCTTTTTTTAGCCTCTCCTACAGAACCTGCAATCTCTTCTTGTGATTTTTTAACCTCTAGGTCTTTATTTTTTCTGGCAGTTAACACCTCTTTGGCATAGGCTGCTTTTTTATCGGTGGCTTGTTGTCTAGCAGTTGCAACTTCTTCTCTTAAGATTCGCTTAACCTCTTCCGCATTTTGTTTCTCAGTTGCGATTTCTTCTTTCAATTTTACTTTTGTCGCTGCTAATTCTTTTTTTAGGGCAGCTAATTCCTCATCATTTAGTTCATTTATATTTGCTACTCGCCTAGCTCCTGCTGAGGTTTTACTGATTGGAGCGCCGCCGTTTGAACTTCTTTTATTTGCTAAGTTTAAAGGAATTAATGGCATATCTTTCACCCCACTTTCATCTAAATTTTTCAGGAAACAAATAGCCGCACGCATTAAGTCTGACTGTCTAGTATCGTTGATTGTCATCTTTCGCATTTGGTTACTTATATTGTTTTTGATATAAAATAACGGTGTACGAGAAGAAGCAAACCATTTTACCGCTGCTAAATCTAGTTGCAATAGATTGTCATAAATAGGGGTATCTCCTTGTTTGGTAGCATTATTAGATTCAATAAATCGGTAGCTTTTCCGATTTTTATTGCCATCCATAAAAATAATCTCGTCATTCATATTAAACGTAACACCACCTTTTGAGAAAAACCGAGCAGTAATCCCTTTTTCATCATTCATTAATTCTATTCCATAACTATAGGTACCTCTAACCACTAAAGTTACTTGTTCCGTTTTTAAGACTTGTGTGCCATCAATGGTTTTATTATCAACTATGGATTTGCTACAATCTTGTGCCACAAGTGCATTGGAAAAAATAAAGAATCCTATGATTAATAAACTATTGTAAAAGTTACTATGCTTCATAATACTACATTTTAGTTTCTTGATTATTTCTTTGGCAGATTTTAGGTTATTTGTTTCTAAAAAACTAAAATAAAATCGACTTTTGAAAAGCTCAAAAAAACGTACATTTTTTTGCAATCCCACCCTACTACCTAATATTATTTGTTAAATTTTAATTTTATCAAAAAAAATAGTAACAATTTTAAATAAATATACCTTCTCAATTTATAAAATAAATTGGATATAAAAAACTCATAGGGTGCCTTAAGTGTTGGTTATTAACGAATGGTCATGTAAGATTAGCCTAGAAAGGGAGAATTTAACTGTTTTTGGCTTATAGCTGACGTTCTCGGGTAGGTGAAGTTGTGTAAATATATAAAGGTTATGCAAAAAATCAAAATTAACAAGCTGTTTCTGGGAATATTCTCCTATTTCGATGGTAATATTGAGATTTAATGCTTAGCGCTTCGATGCTAATAGGAATAAAACTGCCATTCTAACCGCTACCCCATTTTCTACTTGGTCTAAAATAACGGAATGTTCCGAGTCTGCAACTTCACTTGTTATTTCAACTCCACGATTGATAGGTCCTGGATGCATAATAACAATTTCTTTGTCCAAATCATCTAACATAGATTTGGTTATACCAAAATATTGAGCATATTCTCTAATGGAAGGAATATATTTTATATCCTGTCTTTCCAATTGAATTCGAAGAACATTCGCAACATTACACCACCTTAGGGTTTCTTTTACATTATAGGATACAGATACCCCTAATTTTTCTATATACTTAGGAATTAAAGTTGGTGGCCCACAAACCCGAACATTTGCGCCTAATTTCTGCAAACAAAATATATTACTTAAAGCAACTCTTGAATGTAAAATATCTCCAAAAATAGCAATATTCTTCCCCCTTAAATCTCCTAATTTTTCTCGCATCGAGTAGGCATCTAATAAAGCCTGTGTGGGGTGCTCATGTGTACCATCTCCTGCATTAATAATATTTGCATCTATGTGTTGAGATAGGAAAAAATGAGCACCAGGAGCAGGATGCCTCATTACGACCATATCCACTTTCATGGATAAAATATTATTTACGGTATCTAAAAGGGTTTCTCCTTTTTTTACGGAGGAGGAGGAAGCCGAAAAATTAACCACATCGGCAGATAGTCGTTTTTCTGCTAGTTCAAAGGAGATTCTAGTTCTAGTGGAATTTTCAAAAAATAAATTAGCTATGGTAACATCTCTTAGTGAAGGTACTTTTTTAATAGGTCGGTTGATGACCTCTTTAAAGTTATCTGCTGTTTCAAATATCAATTGGATATCTTCCGCATTTAGATATTTTATGCCTAAAACATGTTTTGTACTAAGTTCGGTCGCCATTTATTGTTTATTCAAGTTGTTACAACTTGGGTTATATAGTAGACTTTATTAAGCTATCAATTTTATTTTATCCTTACCATTTTCTGCCCATTCTACTTTGACATAAGCCTCATCCAATGCATCAATGGTCAATCCAACATAATCACTTTGTATCGGAAAATGGCGATTAAATCGTCGGTCCACCATAACCATTAATTCAACATTTTCAGGTCTTCCATAGTGCTGTAAAGCGGTCATGGCAGCATGTACACTTCTTCCTGTGTACAATACATCGTCCAATAGAATGACTTGCTTCCCTTCAATCAAAAAATTCATTTCCGTACTACTTGCTTTCAAGGGTTTGGTCCTTGTTCGAAAGTCATCCCTATAAAAAGTGATGTCCAACTTTCCATAATCTAACTTTTCTACCTCAAGTATAGCTAATAGCCGAGCATAGATGCGGTCACCCATTAATACCCCGCCTTCTTGAATACCAATCATGCAAGTATTTTCGAAATTGTCATACTTTTCTATTAATTGATGACAAAGACGGTCAATGGTCAATGCAAATCGTTCATCCTTTAATATAGTTTTGGATTTTTTCATCGAGGGCGAAATTATAAATAGTAATCGAAAAAATGAAAATTAAAATGAAAAAATTATTTTAATAGAAAATTCCGAACATCTTTGGCAGATTGATTTCCTACTTCATCCATTGGTAAATGCCCTACATTTGGATAAATAATCAATTCTGAATTTGGAAGATCGTTGTGAAATTTATGCGCATGACTAGCTGGAATAATAATATCTTCTGCACCCCACATGATTAAAGTTGGTTGATGGATGTTTTTGATTAATACACTTCTATTTTTTCTAGGTGTTTTCATCCTATCAATTAAAACTTGTCTGTTTCCTGCCCTTCGAATCATATCCATATATAAATCTACTTCTTTTTCATTAGCAAATTTCTGGTCAACATAAGTTCCTTCTAATGACTGTTTAATAATTGCTCTAGGTGTAATTTTGGTGATTAAACCATGCAAAAATTTATATTGTAGAATTTTAAAACCAGGAATGGTCTTTTTACTTTCTTTAGGATAACCTCCTGCATCTACTAGCACCAATTTCTTGACTCTTTCGGGGTGCGCTAAAGTATAGGCCCAAGAAATACCGCCCCCCATCGAATTGCCCGCTAAATGAAAAGTATCAATCCCGATTTTTGTCAAAAAATCATCTAGAAATTTTACACTCATTTCTGTTGAATATTCACCTTTTGGATGTGGACCTGTTAAACCAAATCCGGGTAAATCCATTGCAATTAGGTCAAAATCATCAGGTAGTTCTTTCATCCAGGCTCGCCAATTCCATACTTGCCCACTAAATCCATGTACCAAAACAAATGGATGCCCTTTCCCTTTTCTTTGATAATGGACATTCATCCCATCAATTTCTACATACTTAGAAGTAGCATCTGTATATTTTTCTTTCAAATCATCTACAGGAATATCTGAATGATAATTTATGGCTAAGAAGCCAAGGAGGAGTATAAAGAGGAATAATATAAGGTAACCAAAATACTTTAGTAATTTAGACATTTCACAAGTTAGGTAAGGTTTAGAGCTCGTTTAAAATTCCACCAATTGGCTGAAAGTAACAAATTTTATCTAAAGCATCCCATAGGTTAACGGTTCAATCATGGAAATTTAGATTAGCTCTTTAAATAGCACTAAGGAACGCGATTAAAATAAATTCAGGTTCTCGTCAAAGAATCTGAATCTATTTTAATCTTACTACTAAGGTACTAAACAATGTCATTATGTAAAGAAAATAAAGTTGAAAAGTGTACTAGTTCAACCATCAAGTTCAATAATCAACTATTAAACCCTTTGAATATGAACTTGATAAGTAAGTGCTAGGACACAAATAACTTAACTATTTATGACGGTCTCTTTTTCTGTTCCATACCGATAGCTATCGGTATGGAAAATACTTTTGCTAGGGCTTTTTTGCTACTAGCAAAAGCCAACCCAGATAGCAAGCTATGTCTGTAAGCATCCCGTCCCTTCGGGTTCAA
>CALJVJ010000283.1 GCA_937974625.1 uncultured Saprospiraceae bacterium | reverse complement strand
GTTGGTGTTCCCGATACATAGGTAAAGTTAGCAGAGAATGTCCAGCGATTTTCTGGTTCGTAGAATAAGGATAATTTAAAATTATGCGTCTGGTCAAAACGGGTGGGATACCATTCACTATTATTGATACCATCCACTTGTAATTCTGTTCTAGCTAGCGTGTAACTCAAATAGCCGTTGAATTTACCTGTGTTCTTTTTTACATACAGTTCCAATCCATATGCCCGACCGATACCTTCTAATAAGTCGCCTTCTAAAAATTCGTTGATTAGAATATCTGCTCCGTCTACGTAATCAATTTGTCCTTTGGTCTTTCGATAATATACTTCCGCAGAGGTCTCAAAATCATTTTCTTCGCCAAAATTTTTGAAGTACCCAACGCCTATTTGGTCGCCGACTTCTGGTTTGATATTATTGGTACTTGGCGTCCAAACATCTAGTGGGTTGGAAGCTGTAGTGTTGGAAATCAAGTGAATGTACTGCGCTGTTCGATTATAACTTGCCTTCAAAGAACTTTGCTCATTCAATTGATATTTGATAGAAAAACGAGGTTCTAAAGTTCCATAATTGGCAATCGACTCTCCTTTTTCAGCAGTAAATTCTTGTATTGGAAATCTTCTAGTTCCAGGGACTATCGCATCTGCAAATTCAAAATATTTGCCAGGTCCTTGGTAAGAAAAATTGGAATAGCGCAATCCGTATTGTAAATCAATCTTATCGCCAACCTTTTGGTCATTCCCAACAAAGACAGAGATTTCTAAAGCTTTCTTATCGGCAATACTAATATCTCTGGTTTCGCCATTACTGACGCCTACCGCATTGGCTGGTTCAAAAGTATAACCCAATATTTCTCCACCAAAAGTTAGCTTGTTTTCTGGATTGATAAAATAGGTCAACTCTGGTTTGAAGTCTAAATTTTGAATCGTCGAATTCCAACTAAATTTATCTAAATCATCTTCTCCAAATGCCAATTCATAATCGTAGTTACTATAAAAGAAGGTGAAATTGGAAAATAATCGGTCATTAAACAAATGATTCCAACGTGCCGTAGCCGTTTGACTTCCCCAACTAAAACCCTGGTTTGCATCAAACATAAAATTATCTCTACCCAGATATCCTGATAGATACACTCTGTTTTTAGTATTGATGTTATAATTCGCTTTCATCGTTAAATCCCAGAAATTCAAGGCTGCTCCATCGTCCAATACATCAGTAAAAGCTTTCGCAAATACATCCGCATAAGACCGCCGACCAGCTATAATAAAAGATGCTTTGTCTTTCACAATCGGCCCTTCTAATGCTAAACGACTAAACACCGTTCCTACACCACCTTGGGCTGCAAACTTCTTACTATTCCCCTCTTTCATCCGTACATCCAAAATGGAAGCAATTCTACCGCCATATCGAGAAGGAATCCCTCCTTTAATCAATTTCACATCTTTCACTGCATCAGGATTGAATACAGAAAAGAAACCTAGCAAATGCGAAGAGTTATAAACGGGCGCTTCATCGAGTAACACCAAACTTTGTCCAACACTTCCACCTCGCACATTAAAACCACTCGCCCCTTCTCCTACTGTGGATACACCGGGCAAGGTTTGAAGACTTTTTATCACATCTACTTCTCCCAAAAAAGAAGGTAACTTTTGAATGGTTTTAATATCCAATTTTTGCGTACTCATCTGGACGCCTGTTACATTGATGTCTTCGGGTTCACCTGTAACTACAACTTCGACTAAATCAACTCCGCCCTCACTTAATTCTAAATCTATCCGTTGATTTTCTCTTAAGTCCAGTTCTTTAGTAATCGTCTCATACCCTAAAAATCGGTATTCTACGGTATAATCGCCTGGTTCTACAGTCACTGAATAAAAACCGTAAACGTTGGTAACAGTGCCACTTGCTGTTTCTTGAATGAATACCGTTGCACCAATCAGGCTTTCTCCATTAGCTGCATCATTGATGTAGCCACTAATGGTTACTTTTTCTTGCGTTAAACCTATTTGTAGGGTCGTAAAAAATAGGAATAGGGTTAATAATTCTTTCATAAAATGTTAAGGTGATTTAATAAATCGGGTGGTTTGGTGATTTGTGATTAGTTGCCTGTCTACCGACAGGTAGAATTTGTGATTAGTTTAGCTAATGATTAGTTTGTAACCATTTAGCTTCAAAAAAGACTTGTCAAACATTCAAACCCCAAACTTTTAGTTTTCTACTTGTAAGACAACTTAATGTTAGGCTTACACCTATGCGTCATTCATTTTAATGAAAACAAAACGCAAAAATTAAGCGCTTGTTTGTAAAAAAAGCGCTTAAAATAAAAAAGGATGCGTTAAATTCGACAAAAGTTGTTTTTAAGGAGATGAATTATCCTAGCCACCGCCTTACCTTTTTCTTGTAGTTGATATAAGCGTCTCCAAATGTTTGTTTCATCATTTGCTCTTCGTAAGGGATATACCAAAAGTTGGTAATCAATATAAAACACAAAACAATGAAGAGCGGAGAAAGTATACCTAATAATCCCCATACGCCAAATAAAGCAATACTAAATCCCAGATAGATTGGGTTTCTTGAATATTGAAACAAGTCAATCGTTACTAATTTTCGAGGTTGTTTGAAGGTATGTATTTCTGTATCAGACTGGTCAAATATTTTCCTTACCCTTACGGTCATTCCTAAGCCTACAAGGATAAAAAGAATGCCTAAATACGTATATGGAGGAAAAAACAAACGTTGGAGCGGTAAAAAATAGGCAAGCCCTATCATTGCCAAAATACTTGCTAGAAAAAGAAAAGGTGGAATCATTTTTTGCATAAGCCTTATTTTGAGTTGATTAGAAAATGAATAGTATTCACAAACCTACTCCAGCTTTTCCTCTAAAACATTAACCTAGGTTTATAAGCCCCATCTTTTTTCTAATCCGACTCAAAGCAATCGGCGTTATGCCTATATAGGAAGCAATCATATGCTGCTTAATTCTTTTTTCTAATAATGGATATTCCTTCAAAAACACTCGATAACGACTTTCTGCATCTAATAGTAGAAATTCTCTTTCCCTTTTTTCTTTGACCCCATATCCCATTTCTAACATGCCTACCAAAAATTCATTCCACGCAGGATGCTTTGCTTTTAAGGCTTTCCATTTCTGATAATCTATCGAAATCACCGTGGACGTTTCCAATGCCTCTATGAAAAAATGAGCGGGCTCTTGCTGAATCATTGCGGAATAAGCACTTATGAAATTTCCTGCTGGCATAAAGGCTTTGGTTAATTCTTTTCCTTCTTCTTTCAAATATAGATAGCGAAATAAACCTGTTTCCACAAAACCAAACTGTCTTGGAATTTGTCCTTCTCTAATGAAGTAAGTCCCCTTTTGAATGGTGAGTGGTTTTGTGAAATCTAATAGCTTGACTGCTTCCATTGGTGGTAGTTTTGTAAAATGATTTATAGTGGAAATTAATTTTTTGGACATTCTATTTAACTGTTTATCAATGTAGACTGGAAAAATACAGCAAAACAACAAGTTTTTAAATTTAATCACAATTCTTTTGTACTGTAGATTCTAATGTTCATCTTATCGCCATGCGTAATTTAAAACATGGAGTCTTTTGGCCGCCCTTTCTCATTCTAATTGCTTCGGTCATTTATAGTCTCCATGATAGTGCTGATTTCATTTCAAAAGCAACTACCCTCAATAGTTTTTTATTAGATAAATTTGGTTGGTTATATTCTATTAGCACCTTATTATTTTTAGGAATAATCGTTTGGATTTATTTCTCTCCGATGGCTAAAGTGCGAATTGGTGGAAAGGAAGCACAGCCATTCTTAACCAAGTGGCGTTGGTTCACGATTACGCTTTGTACAACCATTGCTACAGGCATTCTATTTTGGGGGACTTCTGAGCCGCTTTACCATTTACATGCACCACCACAAGGACTTGATATAGAACCGAATAGCATCGAATCCATGCGTTTTGCTATGTCTACCTTATTTATGCATTGGACACTGATTCCTTATGGTATTTATACTGCCGCTGGACTTTTATTTACTTTGGTTTATTATAACTTAAAACGACCTTTTAGTTTGGGCTCTATGCTCTATCCTATCTTTGGACAACGAGTAGAAGGCCGCATGGGAAAGGTAATTGATGCCATTTGTTTGTACAGTTTGGTCGCAGGAATGGCTTCTTCTTTGGGAACGGGTATTCTAACTATTTCTGGTGGACTAAACACACTTTATGACATCGAAAGTAGCACGCTTTCATTGGCTATTATTACCCTAGTTATTGTGGCGACTTTTATTTTGTCCGCAGTGAGTGGACTCATGAAAGGTATTCGACTTTTATCTGATTGGAACATTAAAGCGTTTATAGGACTCGCTATTTTCGTATTTCTTTGTGGTCCTTCCTTATTTATTTTAAAACTTGGGGTAGAAAGTATTGGTGAATTTTTACAAACTTTTTTACAAAGAAGTCTCTATATCGGATTAAGCCCCTCAGATAAATGGACGCAAAACTGGACCATTTTCTATTGGGCCAATTGGTTAGCTTGGGCGCCTGTCAGTGCCTTATTTCTAGGTCGTTTATCTTATGGTTATACGGTTCGAGAATTCATTCATTTTAATCTAATTTATCCTTCTATTTTTGGCGCTATTTGGATGATGATTTTTGGTGGTACTGCTTTGCATTTAGATTATTTCGGTGAAGGTAGCCCAATTTATGAAGTACTACAGAATGGAGGAATAGAGCACGTTAGTTTTACGATTCTTGCCACCTTACCCTTTGACAAAATTATTAGTGCTATCTTTTTAGTCATCGTCTTTTTATCCTTTGTCACTGCTTCAGATTCGAACACTTCTGCGATGAGTGGATTGAGCTCTACGGGTATCTCTCCTGATAGTCCCGAACCGTCTTTGGGGATTAAAGTTATTTGGGGGATGACGATTGGTGCGGTTTCTTTGATTATGATTGTCAATTCGGGGATTGATGGGGTAAAAATGGCTTCTAATTTGGGTGGATTTCCTGCTTTGTTTTTTATGATATTGGCGGGTTTTGCTTTGGTTAAGTTGGGGCGGACAGTAGAGACTTTGGAGTGATTTTTCTCGGTCTTTTGAACAGCACAGGTCATATAGAACTATAGTTCAAATTCAAGGTTATAAATTAGGTGTTGACTAGATTTTTTACCACAGTATTCACATAGTGAAAACAAACACATAGTGCTCATAGTTTTCTGTACTAGATTTTGATTGAGCGTTAATTTTGAATGCTAAGCTAAACGCTAAGTAAAACTTTTTTAATTATGCTTTTGTGAAAATCTTTTGTGGCCTTTTGATACTTTTGTGGTTCAAAAAATTCTAGCAGTTTTTAATTGATTACAAACTATAAATATGACTTCTTCTATATTAAAACCCCTATTTCTCTTTTTTGCATTAGGAATTTGTTTGACTAGTTGTTC
>CALJVJ010000282.1 GCA_937974625.1 uncultured Saprospiraceae bacterium | reverse complement strand
TTAGTTCCACTTTGGTCCGAGAAGTGATTAAAGGTGGGGGAGATGCAACCGTATTTTTACCTAAAGGGTTTAAGGTAGAAGGTGCCGACGAATTTATTCGTCGCTCTAAATAAATATAATTACCACTAAGCAAAGTACACTGTGTAATAAATTATTTCACATTTTAGAATGCTTCTTTTATGCGATTACTTCCTTAATTTTTTCTCTAATAGCAGGACTATTCTCAAAAAAATTAACTCGTACTTACAAAAAATAACCTATTCAAAATGCAAACAAACTTAATACACAGTGTACAAAGTATATCAACGAATGAATTTGTTGGCATTAAAAAATCCCCTCAAAGTATACACTTTAAGGGGATTATTTTTTGCACAGTAGCGACCGCTTGTTGCTAAGTGCAATATTTTAAAGCAAAATTAATTGCATTTTTTTCTATCAATAAAATTACTTTACAGCAGATGCTGCTTTTGAGAAACTCTTCTTCTTTTGCATCTTAGGCTTCAATTCGCCAGTGAAATCTGACATAATTGGTGTAGCGATAAAGATAGAAGAATAAGTACCCACTAATACCCCTATTAATAAGGCAAAAGCAAATCCTTTGATACTACCCGCTCCGAAGATGAATAATACCAAGACCATAAATAAGGTAGTCAACGATGTAATAACCGTTCTACTTACCGTACTGTTAATGGCCATGTTGACTACTTCATGCTTAGACTTATTGGTGTAAGTGTTCATATATTCCCGAATACGGTCAAATACAACTACGGTATCGTTAATAGAATAACCAATAACCGTTAAAATAGCTGCAATGAATGGTTGGTCAATCTCCATGGCGAATCCTAGGAATCCGTGGAAAATGGAGAAGATACTCAATACCACTAATGTATCGTGAAATAAAGCTGCAACTGCACCTAAAGAATATTGCCACTTGCTAAATCTAATAAAGATATACAAGAAGATAAGCAATAAAGCTAAGATACCTGCAAACAAAGAATCTTTGAAGATATCATCTGCGATAGTAGGTCCGATTTTGGTGGAAGCAATAACATGCGTTCCAGAAGAACCAGGTAGTTTAAAGTCAGCTAAAGAAGTATTTACACCACTTAGAGTGCTAATACCTTTGTGTAACTGAGCCATTACATCATCCGCTGCACCTTCACTAGTTTCATCTACTAAATAACTAGTGACTACATTGAATGTATTTTCGCCAGAAACTGATTTTACTACAGGTTCGCCACCGAATGGCGCACTTAAAGCATCTCTGATTTGCTGTGCATCGACTGCTACACCCGAATCAAATTCTACATTATAAGAATAACCACCTTTGAAATCAACACCTAAGTCGAATCCTCTGGTGAACATGGACACAATTCCCAAAACGATGATTGTTCCAGATATCATATAAGCCATCTTACGCTTTCCTAACCAGTCAATATTTAAATTTGCAAAAGCATTTTTAGACATGCCCGTCCAGAAAGTCATTTCATTGCCTTTATCCTTTGTCCAGTAGTCAATCATTAATCGACCTACTAAAACGGCAGTGAATAAAGAAGAAATTACCCCTATAATTAATACAACAGCAAAACCTTTAATTGGTCCTAATCCGAAGTAAGCTAAAACGATTGCAGTTAAAAGGGTGGTAACGTTGGCATCAATGATAGCAGAATAAGAATGCTTGAAACCATCTGCAATCGCCATCAAGTTAGATTTGCCTTCTCGCAATTCTTCTCGAATCCGTTCGTAGATAATAACGTTTGCATCCACCGCCATACCAATAGTTAAGATGATACCTGCTAAACCAGGAAGGGTTAATACAGTTCCTAAAGAAGCCAATGTACCAAAGATGAAGAATAAGTTCATCATCATGGACAAGATAGAAACGATACCACTCTTGGCATAATAGAAAATCATGAATAATAATACCAACACGAATCCAATAATCATAGAGTACAAGCCTCTATTAATGTTGTCCGCTCCTAAAGATGGACCAACAACAGATTCTTGTACAAAACGCAACTTCGCTGGTAATTTACCAATTTGAAGAACGCTTGCTAAGTCATTTGCTTCCTGAATAGTAAAGTTACCTGTGATAGAGGTACTTCCACCCAAAATAGCGCTTCTTACACTAGGAGCAGAAACCACCTTATCATCTAATACTACGGCAACAGCTCTTTGATTAGCATTAAAGGCTTCGGTGGTCATCTTACCCCAAATTTTTGCACCTTTTTGATTCATTCTCAAAGAAACAGCCATTTCACCTGTCGTAGGGTCTGGAGTAGGTTGTGCATCAATCACTAAATCTCCTTCTAAAGGAGCTTTATCCGTACCTCTACGCATTTTGATAGCGTACAACTCATAATTATCCGTTACTTCTCTAGTTTCGAAATCTACGACTGGCTTAGCTCCCCATTTGAAAGATAATTCTTGTGGGAATAAGCCTTTTATTTCAGGTTGAGCTAATAAAGCAGAGATGGCATCTCTATTATTTTTCTTAGCTGTTCCAACTACTGCCAAAGGGTTAGTCAATTGACCAGTTGTACCAACACCATTTGGTGTCAATAAACTGAATAATGGACCATCTGACATAGAAGGAGCAACTGGTACTTCAACGGTAGTAGTGGTTGAATCTACAATATTTCCTAATGTATCTCTAGTATAAGAAACTCTTTCTTCTGTTCTAGTTGTTGGAACTTCCTCTACACCATCTCCTTTTAATCGCTGGTTAGCGGCAGTAAGAGATTGTAAAATATTATTATCGGTTACTCTGAAAACATCCCAAAAAGCTAATTCTGCGGTAGAACCTAAGAAATTTCTAGCTCTTTCAGGGTTGTCAACACCAGGTAACTCCACTAAAATCATATCTCTGGCAGCATCTAAATTTACATTAGGCTGCGTAACACCAAACTCATCAATTCTATCTTTCAATAATTTATAAGTCAAATTCACCGTTTCGTCTGCTTTTGTTCGCAATAAACGGGTCATTTCACCAATACTTGTCTCAAAATTAATTTGCTCCTGTAAAGTTGCGTCTTTAGATAGTTCTCTTGCAAGACCATCTCTAGTACCACCAGCAGCTTGGTATTCATTAACAAATAAAGTTATGTAGTCAGATTGAGTAGTTTTCTGAGCTTCGGTTGCTTTTTCTAACGCTTTTACAAAGGTGGGGTCTTTACTGTCACGGGCCAGAGTTCTCATGAACTCTCTTAAATCTACTTGTAGCATTACACTCATACCTCCCTTTAAATCCAAGCCATAGTTTAATTGGCTTCCTTTTAATTCTTGGTAGGTAAAATCTTTCAGCAACGGGATGCTGAAAATCACTTCACTAGACATAGAGTCTAGGTACGATGTCATGGCGAATCGCTCCTTTTCGTCTTGCTCTTCCTCAGGGAAGTTAGCGGCGAAATTTTTTGCGTATTCTGCAGCGTTTGAATCTACTCGTTGAGTAGGAATGACCAATAAAAATTGGTAAAGACAAACAGCTATCATGACAAATAAGAAAAAACGTACTGTTCCTTTTCCTTGCATGACAAAAACTTTTTAAAAAATGTGAAGTGTCAAAAGCGGATAACACTTCGGTTAAATGAAAATTGTTAGAAAAAAACTATAAAAATTAAGCTGCTACTTTTTTGGCAGCAGCTTAATTTTTTGAGATATATTTATTACTTAAAATATAGGACTTTGAAAATAATTTTTTGTGCATAAAAACACATAAATTTATTTTTTAATGTCTATTAAAATTTCGCAAATATATGCTTTTTACCGCAATAGACCAATTTTGTTGCGATTCTAGTCCTAGTAGGTAGCCAAGAAAAACAAATAATTATTTCTCTATCATTTATATGGCTTTATATCAGGCAGTTTTTATGCCAAAGCCAAATTTTATTTTTTGGTTAATTGGAGATGTATTGATTATCAGCTTTTTAATGCGCCTTGTATTCTAGGCTATTATACTCATTAAATTTAGTTTTTTGCGGATAAATATTTTATTACTCACCTTTTTAGGAACTAAAAATATATCAATTGGTTATATCTACTTTAATTTTTTCTACAAGTTCCCATTTATTCAAGATGAATCCTGTTCAATATATTATCTTTGCATTTTTAGTATAGAAATACTAATTATCTATAATTAATTTATGGAGTGATTTCTTATCAATAAAGACTACATGAGCACAACCGCAGCTGAGAATCCACTGACACAAGAGATTTTAACGGAAAAGATTTGGAAACTGATGGCAAAGTTTTCTTTGCCAGCGATTATTGCTATGTCCATTAATAGTGTTAATACATTTGTGGATGCTTTATTCATTGGTCAATATGTTGGACAAGATGCTTTAGCAGCGGTATCCTTGGCATTTCCTCTGACCATGGTAACAAATGGTTTGTCTGCTATGATTGGTGTTGGAGCTTCTTCGCTGTTGAGTAGAGCAATCGGTGCTAATGAAGTGGAAATACAAGAAAAAATGTTTGGCCTAGTGACGGTTCTTTCCGTTATGTGCTCTGCTGTATTGATGGTGTTTGGCCTATATTATTCCGAGGAGCTAATTGGTTTGATGGGAGGGACAGGTGAAATTCAGACCATGGGTGCTTATTATTATCGTATTTTAATATATGGCGCTTTTTTTAGAATTTTTGGTGTTGTGTTGAATGTCTTAATTAGAGCAGAGGGAAAGGTAAAAGAAGCGATGACCTATTCTGTAATTGCTACTTTATTAAACATAGTGCTTAATCCAATTTTTATTGCTTATTATGGATGGGGGATTGCAGGAGCTGCATGGGCTACCAATGTATCTATGTTACTTTTTACTATAATTGGAATTTGGTATTATGTGAAAGGAAAGCCGAATTATAAAGTGGATTTAAGCTATTGGGGACTTGATAAAGCTATGTTGCGACCAATCTTAAGTGTAGGTGTTTCGGCGATGATGTTACAAATCATGTTTGTCATCCAACAGATTTTTGTATTTCGGTCCATCGCTCATTATGGAGCTATCGATGTAGTTGGAGAATATGGTAAAGATTATCATATAGCAGTAATGGGAGCGAATTATAGAATAATGATTTTGATGATTATGCCGATTTTTGGTTTTTCTCAAGCGATGGCACCAGTGGCAGGAATAAATTATGGCGCAAAGATATATGACCGCGTAAAATCATCTTTCAATATTTTTACCAAAGCAAGCACTGTAGGATTATTATTTTTATGGGCATTAGAAATGCTGTTTCCAGAAGTAATACTCGGTTGGATGTTGCCAGATGCAAACTTAAGACCACAAGATATTTTTAACTTTAGAGTACAAATGGCTACTTACCCTGTTTTTCCATTCTTTTTTATGGGAATCACTTTGTTTCAAGCAATAGGCAGTGCCAAAAAAGCTGGTTACATGTTGATTGCAAGAGAACTTGGATTATTTGTTCCAATAGTATTACTCTTACCTTATTTATACGGCGTAGACGGGATTTATCATGCGATAGCACCAACCAACCTTGTAGTTTTTGTGGTTACCATTTTCTTAATTAGAAATCAATTTAGGAAATGGGAAGGGATAGAAAAAGTGGTATAATCAGTAAGTAGACAGAAATAATTTGTAGAAACCACCTAATAGCTAAAGCCACCATAGGAACCAAATAAGGTAAAAAAAGAAGAAGATACATGTAATGTATCTCCTTCTCAAACATAACGTCGGTTTACTTGGGACGTCATATAAAAGTAAAACAACAAATTGCGTATTAAGCTTAGTTGAAGACCATTGTTACTTTCAGCTATTGAAAGTTTTGGCCTATTAACAACTAAAATGGCGTTTGTAAAAAATTTATAGGTAATAACTGAGGAATAATGTAGCTAAACAGGGGAGTAATAAGGTTTGACTAAATTATAAAGCAAGTTGATTTTTTTTTAACAATAAAGCAGTAGAAAATTCTAAAAGTTGTGACAAGAAATAGTCGGCTAATAAAGTTTACGAGCTTAAAATCATTTAAATACAAATAGATAGAGTACGGTAAGCCATAGCTTTACATTCGATATTAATTATATTAGTTATTTGTTGTTGTGACAAAAAAAAGAACGTTTTTTAGGAATAGTCGATTAAAATTTTTTAAAAGAATGATAATTTTTTAAATTTTATCGGATGAAAATGAAAAAAATTGGCAAAAGTTGTTATTTGTTTAAATGTTGGTAAGTAGATAAATTTAAAATAAAAAATTGTTTCACTTTCCTAAAAAAAAATTTTATTGGTTCAATTTCCATATCATTAGTTTTTCTTTGTTATAATCGATTTTATTTGAAGGTAGGAATATTAAATACTTGAATAAATAATGTCTCTATGATTACAAATAAGTCAGATAATTCCCTAATTTTGCGATGTCAAAAGAAAAACCAAGCTACTTAAAAGCTAAATATTTTCTTTTCCAACAAATAATATAGTCCCATCTACATATTCCACTTACAAAGAATTTAGGTGACCATTGAGTCCCCATCCCAAAAACATTTTTTGACTATTCCCTTATCTACCTTAAACTGATTATTTACAAGTAAGAATGGAGGCACAGTGTTTTTCGAAGTTAACCATGATTTAATATTAAATTTTTGTTGAATATATATTGCGAAAATAGTTTTGCATTGAACTTCAAACGAAATATACTCCTAGAAAATTTGTTATAGATAACTGATTTTTTTTGAGCGTAAAAATATGATTGACATCTGTTGTTTCAGCGTTTCATACGCTCAGCCTTAACCAACTAATGGCCAATCAATAATCAACACTTTTTTTATTCTAAAAACAATTTTGCTTAATGAAAAAGTTAGTTTTTACACTTTTAGCCTTAGCTATCGGCGTAGCAACCTATGCCCAAACTTCTCTTCGTGGAACAATCATCGACGGAGAATCCAATGAAGCCCTTATTGGTGCTTCTGTATTATTGTCTGGTACTAGTACAGGTACTATTACAGACATAGATGGTAACTTTGAATTGGAGACTGACCAATCTACAGGAACTATTGAAATTTCTTACACAGGTTATGAAACTATCAGAATGGCTTTTGATGGTTCTACTTCTTTAGGAACTATTGAAATGGGTGTGAATGCCTATGGATTAGGAGAAGTAGTTGTAACAGGAGTTATGGATATCGTACAAGATAGAAGAACACCAGTTGCTGTTTCTACTATTACTACTGCTGAGATTCAAGCAAAAGGTGGTAATGTTGAATTTCCTGAATTGATGAAATCTACACCTTCTATCTATGTAGCTGGACAAGCTGGTGGATATGGAGATTCTGAAGTGTTTACAAGAGGTTTTGACCAAACCAATACCGCATTCTTGTTGAATGGACAACCAATCAACGGTATGGAAGATGGTAAAATGTACTGGTCTAACTGGTCTGGTATGACTGATGTTGCTTCTGCAGTTCAAGTACAAAGAGGATTAGGTTCTTCTAAGTTAGCGATTTCTTCTGTTGGTGGTACCACTAACATTATCATGAAATCTACTGAGCAAAAGCAAGGTGGTTCAGTTTCTTATTTATTAGGAAACGACCAATATAATAAAGTTACTGCTTCTTATAACACAGGTCTTATCAATGATAAGTTTGGTATGACAGTATTATTGACCCACTGGCAAGGAAACGGATGGGCAGAAGGAACAAAAGGACAAGGACAAAACTACTTTATCTCTGCTGGTTTCCAGCCAGATGATAAAAGACATAGCTTCAACTTCTTGTTAACTGGTGCTCCTCAATGGCACGACCAAAACTTTAATAAGCGAATTTCTGACCATTATAGAAGTGGAGATTTTAATATTAAGTTTAACTCTAACTTTGGTGACAGAAATGGTGAATACCAAACATTAAGAAGAAACTTTTACCACAAACCAGTTGCTAATTTAAACTGGGAATTCAAAGTGAATGAAAAGTCTTCTTTATCTACAGTATTGTATGCGTCTTGGGGACGTGGTGGTGGAACTGGTGATAGAGGAAGTAGAAATAATAGGTTCTTTACAGAAGATGGTTATCTTGATTTTACTCAAATTGAAGCAGCAAATAGAGCTGATGCAGGTTCTGAGGAGTGGATTATTAGAGCATCTGTAAATAACCATAACTGGGTTGGTGCAGTAAGTAAGTTTGAAACTGATTTATCTGATGAATTGAACTTTAGTATAGGTGCTGATTTAAGAAGATATCATGGTTCTCATTTCCGCCAGGTAGCAGATTTATTAGGCGCTCCTGCTTATACAGCTAGAGAAAGAGCTAGATATCCACAAAGAGATATTACTGCAACTTTCTCAGCAGATCCTTGGGCAGCATTGTTTAACTCTGCGGAAGGTGGTGAACAATTAAACTATTCAAATGATGAGACGATTGCTTACGCAGGTATTTTCTCTCAATTAGAATTGTCTAAAGATAAATTTTCTGGTTACGTTCAAGGTTCTTTGTCTAACCAAAGTCACGTAAGATTTGAATTATTTAATGTTGAAGAAAGAGACGAAGAATCTGAAAAGGTAACCAATTTGGGATACAATATTAAAGGTGGATTTAGTATCGAAACTGGTGCAAATAGTAATATATTCTTTAATACTGGTTTTTATCAAAGACAACCATTCCACGACAATATTTACTTAAACTTTAGTAATACGGTAAATCCAGTAACGGTATCAGAAAAGATTTTTGGTTTAGAAGCTGGTTATAAGTATGCAAGCAATAATTTTGCAGCGAATGTAAATGTTTACCGAACTTCTTGGAAAGACAGAGCGACCACTAGAACCTTGAACGAAGGCGATGAATTACCTAATGGTACAATCATTTCTACACTAGGTTATAGAAATACCTTACAAGACCAATTGCACTCAGGCGTAGAATTAGACTTTTCTTATGATATTTCTCGAAAATTCAGAGTTAAGGGATATGCATCTATTGGTGACTGGGCATTTGATGGAACCTTAAATAGTCAATATTTTGATGAAGATAGAGTTTTATTATTTGAAGAGGATGGAACAGATGTTGATGGTGTCAAGGTAGGTGGAGCTGCTCAAACTACTTTTGGTATTGGAACTGATATTAGATTAACAGATGGATTGAAACTTGATTTAGATTATAATCAATATAGTAAATTACATTCTAACATCGGTGCAGGAAATACTTCTTTAGAATTACCATCTTTTGGATTATTAGATATTGGTGCTTCTTACAATGTTAATTTGGCAAATGGTCAATTATTAACTTTCCGAGCGAATTTATTTAATGCTTTAGGAAAAGAATATATTTCTCGTTCAACTTCTGCTTTTGAAGCTAGCTCAGTTGAGGCAGAAAACTGGAATGGGGTCAACCGAGATAACTTTGTTACTTTTGGTAAGACTAGAACTTGGAACGTTTCTGTAAGATACTCCTTTTAATAGGATGACATGATTTTTTGTAGGTCGTATTAGGCTTATAATACGTTATGTTCTTAAATAGAAAAGAGGTAAATGACTTTCGGGTTATTTGCCTCTTTTTGTTTTGGCGCTAAATAGCTTACATTTGTTTTTACTAAATAATTTATAGGAAAATCCGCTTTAATCGGAATAATCTATACAACTCTTAAACTAAAATTAAAACTCTGCCGAAGGTATTAATCATCCGCTTCAGTTCTATCGGAGATATTGTACTTACCTCCCCTGTAATCCGCTGCTTAAAATTGCAAAAAGGAGCAGAAATCCATTACCTCACTAAAAAACCTTTTGTGGCTATTGTAGAGGCTAATCCGTATGTTTCCAAGGTTTATACGATTAGTAAAAAAGTGAGTGAGGTAAACGCTACTTTACGTAATGAGAAATATGATTTTATCATTGACCTACACCATAATTTGCGGTCATTTTTAGTAAAATGGTCGATGCCATTTGTAAAAAGCTATAGCTTTAAAAAGCTCAATTTTCAAAAATGGTTATTGGTTAATTTTAAAATAAACAGGCTGCCTGACGAGCATATTGTCGATAGATATTTGGACACGGTAAAGGGATTAGGGGTAAAGAATGATGGCAAAGGCTTAGATTTTTTCCTAAACGATGAAGTAACCATAAACCAATTTCTCTCTCTGGAGGGCCGCGATACATTCTTCGGGGAAGAAAAGGAAAAGGAAAAAATGGGGAAGAAAAAGCAATACATCGCTCTTCCAATAGGTGCAGGCAGAAATACCAAAGCATTGACAATTGAAAAAATTGTGGAGGTCTGTCAATCCATAAATTACCCTTTTGTTTTATTAGGCGGCAAGCAAGAGCTAGAGAA
>CALJVJ010000281.1 GCA_937974625.1 uncultured Saprospiraceae bacterium | reverse complement strand
CCTGGCAAACCTAAAATCTTTCCATCTAAATCAGTCACTACCCATTGAGAGTTAGCACCTGTATTACCACTTAAAGTAATACCGTCCGCTGGAATATTATCTGCTTCTCCGTCCACACAGAAAGTAAATGGTCCACCTACTAAAGTGCCACCTGCTGGTTGATTTCTAGTTACTTGTATACTGTTTGATAAGCTGTAACAGCCATCTAATTGACTTACATTATTATCTGCTGCTAAACCGGTCAAACCATCTTCGTAGCTTAAGTGCCATACAAAACATACACCCGCTCCTGCTCCATCAAAGTCTGGGCCTGTGAAACTGCCTGGCAAGCCTAAAATCTTACCATCTGCGTCAGTGACTACCCATTGAGAATTTGCACCTGTATTGCCACTTAAGGTAATCCCATCAGCTGGGATATTATCTGCTTCTCCGTCTACACAGAAAGTAAATGGTCCACCTGTTAAGGTGCCACCTGCTGCATCACAAGCACCTGCATCAATTCTTGTAAAAGTTAAAGTCCCCATACTTGGAATAGCACCATTAATTACTAGTGGGCCATCCGTTATCATAGTAATTACACCTTGAGGGTTCGTAGCTTGGTTACCAGAAGCAAAACTAGGTCCACTGTCAGAGCCTGCATCATAGTTAGCAACTTCTACAACCTTAGAATTAGCCCAAGCACCATTTTCAAAAAGGCTTAAATCTCTAACCCCAACAAACCAGTCTGGGCTAGGAGCAATCATAGAAGTAATACTTACTAGTGGATGAGAATCTTGGATATCAAACTCAACAGACACACTACCTGGAGATACGCCTACTCCACCACCAGATATTAATGTTTGTCCTTGACCAGCACTTATAATTCCTTGAATTTCAGCATCCAACGGGCTCTTCCCCCCTGTTTCTGCCATATTAACAATACCAGGGGAAGCAGTTCCTCCTAATTCAAATAAAGCAACATTAGCCGTATGCGTCAACCCAATTAATCCAGAAAAATGAGGATTTGAAGGAAAGTCAGTTGGATGTGTAGCACTACTCCATGCTGCATCAAAAGTCACTCGGTATCGAGCAGAGGAAGTAGCCGCAGGTGGTGGAGGGGCATTGTCACCACAAGCGTTTGGACTATTGTTAGTTGTCCAATCAGCCGCCGCAAGTCCATCACCTCCTGTTTGTAAAGATTGAGTATTGCTAAAAGCAGCAACTGCGTTACCATCCCAAATACCTTTTCCAGTAGCTAAAGCAGACCGTTGGTGACCACTTGACCCCCACTCTAAATAAGCAACAATAGCATCAGCACTACCAAAAGAGTTAGTCGAATATAAACCTAATTCTGAATCATCAGGCTCATGTAATCCTTCTGCTCTCAGCACCACTTCTTCACCAGCGGCTAAATTTAAGCTGCCACATTGCAATTCTAATTGGTCTAATCTTAAATAATCTGGAAAATCACATATCCAGTACTGAGCAATATTTACCGTACTATTTCCTGTATTTCTTAATTCAAATACGCCATCAGCAAATACCTCACTAATCACGACTTGAGCTTTAGCAGTTGTATAGCCAAAAGCTAATAATAAAGTTAAAGCAAAAAATTGTATGCTTTGAAGCAAACGTTGGGGCATTAGCAACCCAGGTCTCCCAAGGGAAACAAAGTAATTAAATTTCATATTTCGTTAGTTTTTAAGATTTGGAAGATTTAGGGGTTACCTATTTAAAAGTAACATACTTAGCTTCCTCTATAGATGTATAAAATAAGTTGGCATAGCAATGCCGAATGAATAAATAAATCGGTTTCTAGGCGCTTCATTAGAACAAAATAAGACCAGGTTTTTTAGTGTCAATTCACTACAAAACAATGGTTTATATCAGAATCTATATGATAAATATAGGATAAACTAGTAGTTCGATAATCTGCTAAAAGCTGTAAAAAAAATCTTATTTCAAGTGAAAATTGTATCGAATCAAGACCCCTGAGCTAAATATCTTTAGTGCACCGTGTCCCACGCCGGTCAGTGGAATTTGTGCATAAGGAGCAATTTGCAAGGAAGAATTATCCGCAAACGGAAGGTTGTAACCTACCGAAACTTCTCCAATACCAAACCAATGTCTGTTGGTATTGTTTTCTCCCCAACTCCAAAGTAATTCTGGGTCATTCGTATCATAAGTATAATTGTATTGTTCTCTTAACAAAAAGTAGGAAGTTAAACCTGCATTGACAAAAAAACCTTTTTTAGCATGACCATTCATGAAATAGCTTTCAGATATAGAAACTTCTAGCACATCACAAATCCCAGAGGCTGTATTAGGAGCAGTTGCTTTAGGCCAAAATCCATCTTCCACTTGATAGTTTTCAATAGTACTGGTCATGTAATCTTTTTGGCTGTAATTAGCGCCTAATTTCAACGCGTATTTTCCACCAAATCTATATTCCACACTTAAACCAGCTTTCCATTTCAGGTTTGTCATATTACTCATATCCACAAAAGAAAATTCCTTACTTAATAATAATCCTACCACAAAATGATTAGGATTAGGTTGTGTTGTTTCGGCAGTTTCTCTTTGCACTTTATCCAAGTTTTCCAATAAGGATTGCGTAAAATCAATAGGCGTAGTAGTATAATCAATCTTCATTGAAAGACTTGGTAAAGTAGCTAAATCAGTTGTTAATGCAGTTTGAGTAGTAGTCTTTAATGACTCAGTATTTGTTGATAATTCAAGGACTTTTAAATCATTTGTAATAATTGCCGTTTTTTGTTCTATCCCTTTATCCATTGTTTTTAATGGAACATTGGCGGAAGTAGCTGAGAAGGCTTTTTCTCTTTTATCTTTTGCCAATTCGTTGGCGGTTACGTTCTTTTTTTCAATGGTCTTGACATGTATATTACTCTTTTTGGAAGAAAGGCTGCTTTCTTTTGTTAAGGGTCCTTGGGTTTTCGCTATCGGTATTAGTTTAGGGTCTTTGCTAGAATTAGTTGTCTGGCTTTCTGGCTTCGGAGTAATTTCTTTTTTTACTGCTCTTATTTCTTCATCAAATGGAGCCAGTTTATTAATACTATTCGACTCCAAAGTTTCTGTAGTACTTATATTTTGTCGACTATTTGTATCACTCCAAATAGCATAAGCAGAAAGCAGTAATAACAAACTTAAAGTTGCACCAACCATCCACCAGACCAACCGACGGCGACGGTCTCGACGTTCAAGCAAATTTTCCATTTGCCCCCATGCTGTTTCATTATACTCAAATTCATATCCTTCTGAGCCTTCCTGAAACAACGCATCTACATCTTCTGGCGTCCAATCAGACATAAGGTTGATTTAATTTTTCAGTAATCAATTCTTTTAATTTAACTCTAGCACGGGTCAAGTTTGATTTCGACGTGCTAACTGTAATACCGAGCATCTCTGCAATTTCTGAATGTTTGAATCCATCAATTACATAAAGATTAAAAACAGTTCTATAGGAGAGAGATAAAGATTGTAAGGTTTTGATTAATTCTTTATAATTAATTTGACTTAAAATATTTTCTCGAGCTGAAATTTTATTTGCTTCATCTATATTAACTTCCATCTTATATCTTTCCTTTTTTTTGATAGCATTTATAGAGGTATTCACTAAAATTTTTCTAAACCAAGGTTTAAAAGGTTGAGTCGAATCATACTTCTTAATGTTGTCAAAAACTTTTAAAAAAGCATCGTTTACAATTGATAACGCCTCTGCTTCAGAATCTACATATCGAATCGCAATACTCATCCCGTAGGAATAGTACAACCGATAGAGGGCATTTTGGCTACCTCGTTGGTTACGACCACAGCCCAGAATAATTTCTGGTAAGTCCGATTCTGAAATTGGGTGCATTAATTAAATGATGTTTTAAAAGTTACTCACTACCCTATACAAAACATAAAAAGAAAAGGCTGCGTGAGGTATAAAAAAATATTTTTTTCGCGTCCTTTCTGTAAAAGGCTGTTTTAGCGGCAAAAGGCTCTTTTTTGATTAGAAAAGCTAGTTTTTACGCTATTTATGGCAAAGTTAGGTCTATATTGGCCTCTATGCAAATAGGAGAAATCTACTTTCAAAGCGGAAAAAGATGAAAAAAATGCAAACCTCACAATAGTATATTGCTTTTAAAAAGAGTATCACAGAAGTATCACAGAAGCGCTTTTAAAGCATAACAAATGGGTCCATTTAGGGGCTATTTTCTTTAAGTGTCCTTGTGGAGACATTTTGTTGTATTAGTTTGTTTTTTTTCCAAAAAATAAAAAATTTCACCAAATTCAAGTTTTAAAAAGTCTAAAATACACATAGGGGGTACTATAATTTTCAACGTCTGTAAAAAAAAGAAATCTATTTTTCAACAAAAATAATAATCATGAAAATTATCATTCAAAATATATCTTTCTACTTTTTAATCGGAATTTTAGTTTTTGCTAGTAGTTGTAAAACGGAAGAAATTTTAGCAACCGATTATGGTGTTTTTTCAGCTCAAGATGCCAATACCGCTATTATGGATGGAGTCATCGACTCAGATACACCCGTACACTGGGAAAATTTTATCGCAGCCAATCCTAATATAGCCAAACTCATCATGAAAGACTGTCCTGGTTCGGAAGATGATGAGGCTAATTTAGAAGCTGCCAGAAAAATTAGACAACAAGGGCTCATTATTCATTTACCAGCAGATGCAGTCATCGCGTCAGGAGCAGTAGATTTATTTTTGGCGGGTACGACTCGAACACTAGAGACTGGAAGTAAAATAGGTGTTCATTCTTGGGCAGATGGTAATAATAAGGAAGCAACAGATTTTCCTATAGGAGATGATAATCATCAGCCTTACATTGACTATTATATGGAGATGGGATTTTCTCAGGCAGATGCAGAAGCATTTTATTATTTCACCATTAATGCTGCAAAAGCTTCAGAAATTCATTGGATGACAGATGAAGAAATAGCCAGGTATAAATTATTAACCCAATAGCTTTGATTTTATAAAGCAAAGCACTTCCAGAACTTAAAGTTCTGGAAGTGCCAAAGTGGGACTAAGAAGGAGTGGCCAAATCTAAAGGCACATAATACGACCAGTTCTTTTTGTCATTAAGGTATTTAGCTTTGGTACGCTCTCTCCACATCTGCGTAGCGTAATCCATCCCTTTATAAGTCCACGTCTGTCTATGAATATTCCAATTATCAGGCGCCAAATCTTGTGCTATTTTTAAATATTTTTCCGCCATTTCATCCGCCCCTTGGTGCTGAAAGTAAATGCCCATTTTAAAATACGCATCCGCTAATAAATCGTCCGCCGATGTTGAACGAGTATTAGCACTTAAATTTTCCTTTGTCTGTTTAAGTTGAGCGGAGAGTCCGTTTTTCACCCAATCTTTCGTGGCATTGGCAAAAGTAGTATTGCCAAATTTATAATTTCCAATCATGTGTTCTCCCGCATAAGCATCTTCATTCACCCGAACGATTACTCCTTCTTCATCAATCCATGCGCCTGTTGGTACATTCACCCAACCAAACATCGTACTTATTTTATGAGTCGTGTCTACTATACATTTATAAGTCGCCTTAGCATTAACGAACCATTCTTTAGCGACCACATCCCCTTGAGAATCTTCTGCTACACAAATAATTTCAAAATTAGGGTCATTTAATTCCTCATAAATGTCCTGCCACATCTTTACATCAAATCGACAGCCACACCAAGTTGCCCAAGTGACGATTAACACCTTTTTTCCTTTAAGCTCCGACAATCGAACAATCTCGCCATTGATATCTACAATTTCAAAATCAGGAGCGATAGAAGAGGTTAACATTGCTTTTCTTGCTTCTGGAAGTAAACCTAAACTCCAAACGGTATGGTCGTCATTTGAAATACAAGCTTGTTCTAATCTTTGGGAAAGTTTAGATATGTTGAGCCATTTGTGGTCAGATAGGGTCTGCGTAAACCCTTCTTCCAATAAAGGGATACAAATATTCAAAGGGTCGTAGCAAGCACCACTTTCTTTTAATTCAAATCCTGTTGCAACTTTTAGTTCATCTGCTCTAATCCAAAGCGCATCTTCGTTATTAGGACAAGCAGCTACTTTTGTGATGTTATCATTCGCTAAAATAGTAATTCCTTTATCCATGGTTTAGGTATTAATTTCAAAAGAAGTAAATATATGCATTTTAATTAACTATAAATCAGGTGCTCCTTTTAGTTAGCCTATCGCTCGCCCCTATTAAAAGGGATAATCTAGAGTGGTTCAGCTTTCAAAATTTAATGGAACTATGTTGGCTGACCTTAAAAGGTTCCCCGATTTGTTTATAGAAATCAGCTCCAAAAAACTGCTTAACCGATGCAATGCCTTTTTCAGTCATATGTGGTAATATCATTCCCCAAAGCACTTTCTCCGCATTCGCTTCCGTGTTTTCATCTCGGGTAGTTTGCTGTGATAACCAATAAAAACTTACCATCCAAACAGAAAAGGCAAGGCTATAGTAAGTCCCAGGAATGGTTTCTTCTTTGACATTACCCAATTGGATGCCGAAAGCAATCATTTTACGAAAATCTTCGATGGTTTGTTCAATCATTATTTGAAACTCTTCCTTAACGGCGGGATGATTGCGCACATTATTATCTAAAAATACAAAAGCATACTCTCTTTGAAATTTATAAACCAATTCCGTTTGATTACGCATATTTTCAAAAGTAGGAAACTGCCTAGTTTTTTGCCTTTCGTGACTAATTTTAGTCCACATATTTTTGACAATAGCCGCTAACAAGACTTCTTTGTTTTTAAAATGATAGGTCAAGTTACCTCTACTGATACCCATGGTCTGTGCCAATTCTTTTAGGTTGACACTTCCGAAGCCTTTTTCATTAAATAGCTGCG
>CALJVJ010000280.1 GCA_937974625.1 uncultured Saprospiraceae bacterium | reverse complement strand
ACTTCTATCTTTTGTATAAGTTATCATGTTAAACGTGGATAGAATTAACATAAAATAAGCAAAGAAATAAAAGAACTCAATGTAAATTAAATCTGCTGTAACGATGTCTTTTCGAAGGTCAATATGCGAAAAGATTAACACGAAGAAAAAAGCGGCCATACTTTCAATGATTCCTTGTCTTTCCCCTGATTTGTCACAAGCATAGATTAATATAAAAACCATTACTAAGGTGACAAAAATGGGTATCAAATAAGTAACAAAAGAATTCAGTAAAATACGACGGAGATGAATATTATAATGCAAGACAGGCACTTCTTCGAATAAACCGCTATCGCCGTAGCCAAAATTGGCCTCGTAAGTTTCAGTCGTATAATTGAAATAACTCTTTAAAATCTCAATACCGGGAATATCTATTTCTGGATTTAAGCCGCCTTTTTTAGAGGGCGTCGTATAATTATAACTGACCAAGTCAGGTGTAAAAATAAGATAATCGTTGTTGTCTAGTGGTTGGAGTTTTATATTAATGTGCCCTTTATCTAAAGGAAAATCTTCATAGAACAAATCTAACAGTAAGGTAACCCTTACTTCCCAACCAACAAGTAGGTATCCTGCTTCGCCTTCTTTCGCGGCTATTTCTTTTCGATAAGCTTCTTCTATATAAGCCGCTTCAGAAAAGGGGGACATTTGAGGAAAGCTAAATCCTACCTGCACTTTTTCTGCTACTTCTAAAGGATACTTTTGCCAAACCGTTCCTCCTATATTCACATTATAGCTATCTATAAATTCCATTCGTTGGATATAAATCCCTGTTGGAACTGACGTACTTTTAGGTACTTTTAATTTATCTGCTCTATCCTCTTGGTTTTGAATAAACGTTCCTAAAGTGGCTAAATCAACAATCGGGGGACTTTTCCTTTCATCTTTTTCTATATTCGAATTATGCTGTAAATAGCCAACTAGAAAAATATTAGCTAGTAATAATATGGTTGCTAATGCACTCAATTGCCATATTTCCCCTTCGTCTAAATGGTCTCGATTATAAAATAAAGCGATTAAACAAAGTAAAAAAGCTGAGAAAACTAAAGCTAAGCGTATATAGCGACGATTTAATGCCTGTTCGTCTCCTAATAAATCTGACTTATAAAAGAAAGAACCGATTCCCCAACCCGAAGCTGGAATTTTATCATAAAAAAAAAGTGCTTTATCTTTTTGTACTTTATCTGTATAAGCGGTATTCCCTGATTCTCCTTTTAATATTGCTTCGTAAGCAGCCATTAATGGAGCATCTGCCTCTTTTTCCATGACTTCTTGTAGCGTTACTTGACCAATATATTCATTGATGGGATGCGATAGAAATTTGCCTTTGTTAGAGGTAATAATACCGTATCCTGTTTTTCCTAAACTTAAAGAGTGGACTAAATTTTTGAATCCACTACAAATAAAACTCATCGTAATCGTCCCTCTTACTTGCCCTTTCTTCGGTCCGCTTTTATAATGAAAAGGAATGCCGTAATCTACATACCAGTCTTGCGCTGCTGTCGCAAAATAGGGTTCTACCCACTTAGCCCCATTATCTCTCACACTCGTGTACCAACCTGAAGAAGCGTTAATTTCCGTATAATCATAAGTCTCCTCTACCGCTATATAGCTCTGAGAGCCTTTATCATAATAAGGACAAAACAATCTTTCTTTGGCAGAAAAAGCAAAAGGCTCATAACCTGCTGTTACTCCTTGAATCTCTGGAATACTCAAGGCACTTTCTCGAATAATATTACGAATTTCTTCCGCAGAATAGTCGTTACTTCCAAATAATTGTGCCAATCGTTCTGCTTCTTCCGTGATGTTAACTAGAATATCATTTACCTGATTCTTTATCGCGTTCGTCGTCTTAACCCCTTGTTCTTGTACAAATGCATTTCTTTTTTGCGTAAAGCTATAGAACTCATAACATTGGTAAGCTAGCACTAGAAAAAGTACAAATGCAATAAAATATAATAGCTTTTTTATCATTATTTAATTGTTGTCGAAAAAGAATTTCGCTCTGTTTTGTCGTTGTTATAATTCCAATTAATCGGACTAATAATAGTAACCAAAATTAATATTAAATCGAGTTTCCCATCCATTGTTGGTATCTCCTTCTACCAATGCATTCGTCCATTGTGGCCCTAACCAAGGTTGGTGCTTGCCTCTAGCGTAATCAATATAAATATAAACCGGGTTAGCACTGATTAAAGCTCCTAGAATATTCATTTGAGTTGGCTCCCAATCTGTAACTGCCTTATCCATATACGCATAATCATTATACAATTGGATGCTTGTAATAGGTCCCCATTTCACAGGTATGGAATAACTTACCCCAAACGTATAAATAGATGCTTTGGCAGCCGTGTTATAAGGAAAACCATAAGCCGTCATTTGAATAATGTCTCTTCGTTCGCCTTGAGCATTTTCGGGTTGGTTATTATAAGTCATTGCTTGGGTTTTTATCCCCCAATTTTTGTAGGTCATTTCGTAGTGAGCTGCCGCCGCAAACTGTTTACCGACTTCTCTAGTATCAATATTCCAAATTCCACCATATTGTAAGGTTCCTCCTATTTTGTGCTTTCCTGTTTTGCCAAACTTATAATTAAATCGAGCATTCAGTTGGTTAATCTCTTTATTCCGACCAGAAAAATCATAACTGTAACGCGCATCGGATACTGGAGCATTATCAGAAAAAGACAACTCTTCCGCATTTTTATAAAACCCAATATCTAGTTGCCATTTTTCACTATCGTAATCATAACTTATCCCCATATCATGGTCATCTTCAAATCCGAGATAGAAGGGTAACTGAAAAAACCAACTGTGGGAATTAAATTGTTGGGCACCAAAGTAAGCAGGAATCAAACCTAATTTTAAATGACTTTTTTCGTTTAAATTATATTGAAACCAACCGTATTTTAAAAAAGTTCCACCAAATCCACTGGCGTAAAAACGTTGGTCAATGTGTAATTCCAAATCTTTATAACTCGCATCTACATTTATTCGGAAGGTCTCAAAACCAAAGTCTCCACCTCGCTTTTGTTGATTCGGTTTCCACGTTGAATTGTTATAATTGAAACGGAGTGCGCCTCCAATATCTACTTGCATCTTTTTTTCCACACGCTCTTCCTGTGCAGATAGACTAACGAAAGGTAGGACTACCAATAGAATAAACCAGAAAAATTTCATAACTCGCCTTTAATTTTAAGCGTAAAGATAGTATTTGTGTAAACCACATTACCAAATAAATAAGATTCTTTGACAGAATCGCTCAAAATAGCTTAGTGGGACAAAAATCAATTTACATTCTTCGTCCCTTACAGAACCAACCCATCCAACAATTGTAAATAAATATTAACGCCTTCGGCTATTTCTGACAAGTAAATAAACTCATCCGCTGTATGCGATCGCTCTGATTTTCCACATCCCATTTTAATTGTCGTAAAAGGTAATAAAGCTTGGTCAGAAAGCGTCGGTGAACCATAATAAGACCTACCTAATGCCAACCCTCTTTTCACAATCGGATGGTCTAAAGCAATCTTTGAAGAATTTAATCGAAAAGAACGTGCGGTTAAATTGGAGGCTGTATTTTTTTGTAAAAAATCAAATACTTGCTCGTTGGCGTATTCTTCGTTGGTCCGAATATCAATTACAAATTTACAACTATCAGGTACTACATTATGCTGTGTACCTGCTTGTATTTGCGAGACGGTCATTTTTGTTTTGCCTAATACGTCCGATACTTTTTCAAACTCATAATTGCGCAGCCAATCAATATCTTTTAGGGCTATATAAATCGCATTGATGCCTTCTTCTCTGGCAGCATGACCTGATTTCCCAATTGCTTCTCCATCGACTACCATCAAACCTTTTTCAGCAATCGCCATCCGCATTTGTGTAGGTTCGCCAATAATACCTAAATCTATGGGTGCTATTTTATCTCTAACGGCTGCAATACCATTGGGGCCAGAAATTTCTTCTTCGGCAGAGGCTACCAAAATTAAGTTATACCCTAATTCTTGTTGTTTATGCAGATGTAAAAAGGTAGCTATCAAAGCAACCAAAGAACCGCCTGCATCATTACTTCCCAATCCGTACAAAATATCATCGGTAATTTCTGGATAAAAAGGGTCTTTGGTGTAGCCACTTGCAGGCTTGACCGTATCATGGTGAGAATTTAATAGAATCGTAGGTTGTTTATCTGTCCATTTTTTGGAACGGACGATGATGTTATTATTGATTCGCTCTGTTTTTATGGTTCTTTTTTCAAAAAAATGTTGGATTAAATCAGCTGTCTTATCTTCTTTTCTAGAGAGCGATTCGGTGGAGATTAATTGGGTTAATAGTTG
>CALJVJ010000279.1 GCA_937974625.1 uncultured Saprospiraceae bacterium | reverse complement strand
AGTTAGACCATGATACGCAGTTATTTTGTTTTCTAATGAGGCAAAAAACGCAGACATAGCACCGCTATGGCGAGTATTTTTAACGAAATTAGAAGACTAAAGAACAAGTAGCTTGGCTAAAGTTATTTATTTTTCATTTCTCAGGTAAAACGACACAACTTTTCTTACTAGATAATTAATTTGCTACTCTTTAAAAAAATAGCTTAAAATTTCAGATTTTATTCAGAATTGCCTGCTACTTTTGCGACCTTTTTAAATCAAAATATTCCGACCAAAGATAGTAGCATTAAAATGAAAAACACCTACGCTGATTTAATTGACCAGACTTATTATTTCCCACAAGAAGGATTTGATTTAAGGAACGGTTATTTGCATTTCCATGGGGTGTCCATTGAGCATTTGATTGAGCAATATGGGACACCTTTTAGATTGACTTATTTACCAAAAATTGGCGACCAAATTAAACGGGCCAAGAATTGGTTTAATAAAGCCATGAAAAAAAATGGGTATAAGGGGAAATATAAATATTGTTACTGCACCAAATGTTGCCATTTTCAACATATGCTGTCGGAGGCTTTGACGCATGATATTCATTTAGAGACTTCTTCAAGTTTTGATATAGACCTTATTATAAAGCTTTTTGAAAGTGGCAAACTGACTAAAAACACTATTCTAATTCATAATGGCTATAAAACAGATGATTATTTACGAAAAATTATTCAGTTGAATAAAATGGGATTTAAAAATTCTGTCACTGTTTTAGATAGTATGCGAGAGTTAGAACGCTTAAATACTATGACTAGAAAGACCTTAAAAATTGGATTAAGACTAGCTACTGATTTACAACCGCAATCCGATTATTATACTTCTCGTTTAGGCATTCGCCCTTCTGAAATCATTGATTTTTATACCAATAAAGTTGCGCCGAAAAAGCGAATCAAATTAAAAATGCTCCATTTTTTCGTAGATTCTGGCGTGAAAGATAATATGCATTATTGGGGAGAATTCAAAAAGGCGCTTAAAGTATTTGTCGCCTTGAAAAAAGTTTGTCCCGAATTAAAAGCGTTGAATTTGGGTGGTGGTTTTCCTATTAGAAATAATTTGGGTTTTGAATACGACTATAAGTATATGGTGGACGAAATCGTCCGAAATATCAAAGAAACTTGCAATAACGAAGGTATCCTTGAGCCAGACCTTTTTACGGAGTTCGGAAAGTTTACAGTCGGAGAAAGTGGGGCCGTCATCTTTGAAGTTTTAGAACATAAAAAACAGAATGACCGAGAAGATTGGTACATCATCAATAATAGTTTGATGAATACCATTCCTGATGCTTGGAGTATTTTGGAAAAATTTATTTTACTACCTATTAATAAATGGGACAAGGAATATCGACGAGTCAATATAGGCGGCATTAGTTGCGACCAATCAGATTATTATAATTCGGAAGAAATGAACCAGCAGGTGTTCTTGCCCGTCATTGAACCAAAAGCGAAAGAACCATTATATGTTGGGTTTTTCCATACAGGTGCATACCAAGAGGCGATTAGTGGATACGGCGGTATCAAACATTGCTTGATTCCTGCTCCACAACACATCGTCATTGACCGAGATAAAACAGGCAATTTTACTACAAAAGTTTATAGAGAAGAACAAAAAGTAGATGAAATGCTATCGATTTTAGGGTATTAATTTTTTAAGGCAGAGGGAGAAGAGCAGAGGGCTTAGGGAAGGCAAAACCCTATGCCCCATGCCCTCCGCCCTTCGCAAAACCATTCAAAAATGAAAAAAGTATTAATCATTGGTGCAGGTGGTGTTGGCGGCGTAGTCGTTGCCAAATGTGCACAATTATCAAACGTTTTTTCTGAAATTGTACTGGCAAGTCGTACTGAATCAAAATGTATTGCGATTGCCGAACAGGTAAAACAAAACTATGGGGTAACGGTAAAAACAGCAAAAGTGGATGCAGATAATGTCCCCGAATTAGTGGAGTTGATTAATAAAGTCCAACCATTTATGGTCATCAATGTGGCTTTACCTTACCAAGATTTGACCATTATGGATGCTTGCTTGGAAACAGGCGTACATTATTTGGACACGGCTAATTATGAACCGAAAGACGAGGCAAAGTTTGAATATAGCTGGCAATGGGCTTATCAAGACAGATTTAAAAATGCTGGATTAATGGCATTATTAGGTTCTGGATTTGACCCTGGAGCAACGAGTGTTTTTACGGCTTATGCCGCTAAACATTATTTTGATGAAATTCAATATTTAGATATTATTGATGTCAACGGAGGCGACCACGGTTATCCTTTTGCCACCAATTTTAACCCAGAAATTAATATCCGAGAGGTGACCGCTGAATGTCGGCACTGGGAAAATGGCGAATTTGTCACGACACCAGCTATGTCTAAAAGTCAGTCCTTCACTTGTCCTGATAATGTGGGTACTTATAATATTTACAGAATGTACCACGAGGAATTGGAATCTTTGACCAAAAATTTTCCGACCCTTAAAAAAGCCCAATTTTGGATGTCCTTTGGGGATGCTTACTTAAAACATTTAGAAGTATTGGGTAATGTAGGCATGATTGGTATCGAGCCTGTTGAATTTAATGGACAACAAATTATTCCAATCCAATTTTTAAAGAAATTATTACCAGACCCTTCTACTTTAGGACCACGTACAAAAGGAGAAATTTGTATCGGTTGTTGGGTCAAAGGAATTAAAGACGGTAAAAAGAAATCTGTCTTTGTTTATACTGTAAAAGACCACCAAGATTGTTATAAGGAAGTCCAGTCACAGGCTATCTCCTACTCTACTGGCGTGCCTTGTATGGTCGGCGCTAAAATGATGATAGAAGGACATTGGCTAAAAGCAGGTGTCTGGAATTTAGAAGAATTAAACCCCGACCCTTTTATCAAAGATTTGGATAAATATGGCATGCCTGTTCGAGTGATTGAGCAGGATGGTTGGGGAGATTTGGAAGTGTAACCGTTTTTGGGTATCGGGTTTCAGGTTTCGGGTTTTCGAGCGTGATAGACCTAAAACCCGATACCAGAAACCTGACACCTCATACCTGATACCAAAAAAATGACTATCAACAGCAAAACCTTTTTCAATTTTAATCCGCATAGTGTCCTGTCTCCCTGCTTTGTAGTAGATGAGGTAGCTATTGAACGCAATTTACAAATCCTAAAAAGGGTGCAAGATGAATCGGGCGCTAAGGTGTTACTTGCTTTAAAAGCATTCTCAATGTTTAGTTTAGCCCCCTTGATTTGTAAGTATTTGCAAGGAACTTGCGCAAGTGGATTGCACGAAGCACAATTGGGCTACGAAGAATTTTGGGGAAATAAAAAAGGGGACAACAAACGAGAAGTGCATACCTATTCTGTTGCTTATACTCAAAAGGATTTGCGCCAAGTTTTAGCGATTTCTGACCATGTGGTGTTTAATTCATTTCATCAATGGCAGCATTATCAGCCGATGATTCAAGCTGCCAAAAAGGAACGACCTGCGCTAAGTTTTGGGTTACGGATTAACCCGATGCATTCCGAAGGGGCTACTGCCATTTATAATCCTTGTGCTCCTGGTTCTCGATTGGGGATTACTATTGATAAATTCAAGGAATATGCACCTAAAGCAACGGATTTAAAGGGGATTAGTGGCTTGCATTTTCATACCCTTTGCGAACAAGGATTTGAACCACTAGACCGTACATTGGAAGCCGTTGAAAAACAATTTGGTGATTATCTGCCTAATTTAAAATGGGTTAATTTTGGTGGTGGACATCATATCACCCATCCAACTTATGATGTCAATGGCTTGATTAACAGAATCAAAGCATTTCAAGATAAATACAAAGTACAAGTTTATTTAGAACCTGGCGAAGCGATTGCTATTCATACAGGCGTTTTGGTAAGTGAAGTATTAGATTTTGGATACAATCAACTGGACATCGCCATTTTAGATACTTCCGCCAATTGCCACATGCCTGATACCATTGAAATGCCTTATCGAGCAGAGATTATTACAGGTACACAGAAAGCCGCTGGCCTTGCTAATGAAAAAGCCTTTTCTTATCGTTTGGGTGGGCAGACTTGTTTGGCAGGTGATGTGATTGGTGATTATAGTTTTGATTCACCCTTACAAATTGGACAACGCTTGATGTTTGATGATATGTCACATTATACGATGGTCAAAACGACTACTTTTAATGGGATACGATTGCCTTCGATTGCTATTTGGAATTCTAAGACGAATGCTGTTCGAGTGGTTCGGGAATTTGGGTATGAAGATTTTAGGAATCGCTTGTCTTAGTATTTTTTATATAGGATTGAATTACAGATTTAACGGATTTGGACGGTTTACTTTATTAGATTTGCTCTAGGTCGTGTTCAATTAGAAGTACACGACCTAGAGCAAGTCCCAAAAAGAAACCGTTTAAATCCGTCCAATCCGTTATCCAATCCTCCTAGCTTTGCAATAATAAATTTTAATGGACAACTTTAACCAATTAACCGCGCCAGGCTACCCAATTTTCTTAGGTTCAGAATTTGAGCATCCACCTATAGATAAAGCGCGCTTTCATATCTTGCCTGTACCCTATGAAGCAACCGTTTCTTATCAAGGTGGTACGGGATTAGGCCCTGCCAAAATTCTCGAGGCCTCTTGGCAATTAGAAACTTGGGACGGCTATAGTACGCCCTGTGAACAGGGTATTTTTACTCATCCACCTGTGAATGTCAAAGGGAAAGGCGCTAAAGTCATTAAAAATATTGCTAAAGACATTAAGAAAATTGTCAAAATGGGTGGTTTTCCAATTGCATTGGGTGGCGAACACTCGATTACTTACGGGGTGGTAAAAGGCTTAATGGATGCTGGCATAAAAGATATTGGCGTCATTCAAATTGATGCACATGCCGATTTGCGTGATGCTTATTTGGGGGATAAATACAGTCATGCCTCGGTGATGAAACGAGTGGTGGATGAAGGTATTCCTGTTTTCCAATTAGGCGTTCGTGCCTTATGCCATGAAGAGGTCGCTGCTCGAAAAAAGTATGGTGTTTATCACTTGGACGCAACGGAATTAGTACCAAATAATGTCACCAGTATTGATTTGCCAAAAGATTTTCCTAAAAATATATTTGTTACTTTAGACATTGATGGCCTAGACCCTGCTATTTTTCCTTCTACGGGTACGCCAGTGCCAGGTGGTTTGGGTTGGTATCAAACATTGGCTTTGTTTGAATCGGTGGTTAAACAACGCAATATTGTCGGTTTTGATGTGATGGAATTTGCACCAATTAAGGGTTTTCATGCCTATGAATTTTCGGCAGCGATGCTGGTTTATAATATGATGGGGATTGTGGAGCGGTGTGGGTTGACCATTTAACAAGCAAGCCATCTAACCATCACTTTTCTTATTTTTTCCTTTGTTTCTTCCATTGTTCAAACTCTTTTTTATTGGCTTCTAAAGTGAGTGGATATAAGCCTACTATAGTATGTCCTGCTAATACTCTTTCTGTTACAAAATCCTCATAAAGGGTCATATTGATGGCTTCATCAGCTAATTCATCCGCCAAATGTGCTGGTAGAACGACTACTCCATCATCGTCTCCTACTATTATATCTCCAGGAAAAACGGCAACATCTCCACAACCAATTGGCACATTGATATCCAGCGCTTGATGTAAGGTTAAATTGGTTGGAGCGGAAGGTGTTTGATGATAAGAAGGCATGTCCAAATTTGCAATTTCAGCTGAATCTCTAAATCCTCCATCTGTCACTAGGCCAGCAGCACCTCGTACCATCAAGCGAGAAGCTAAAATTGAACCCGCAGATGCTGCCCTAGCGTCTTTCCGACTATCTATCACCAATACGGCACCTGCTGGGCAAGTTTCAACAGCCACCCGTTGAGGGTGTTTAGGGTCTTTAAATACCGTAATCGGATTCAGGTCTTCCCTAGCGGGAATATATCGTAAGGTAAAAGCTTCTCCTACCATCGTCGGTTTCCCCTCTACTAAAGGTTTGACACCTTGGATGAATTGATTTTTTAAACCACGTTTAAATAAGGCAGTAGTTAGCGTAGCAGTGCTAACTGTTTGTAATTTTTCACGAGTAGCAGCTACCATTCGTTTTGTTTTAAATTATTAGACTTGTAAATTTCTGTAATTAGAATAAAAATTAAAATTAGAATTAAAATTAGATTTTACATAAAAAAATTACTTATTTTAATTGTAAAGCTAACGCCATGATGGACCCTGAAGGATTTTCTGCTGTTCCTCCAACTGAAAGGGCAAGGTACTGTTTTCTATCAATCTATTTTATACTATAGGTATCTCGTACCTTATATCGAAAGGTTATGATACTTTCAAACTCTCCCTTTCTGTCGATTGTCAATAAAAGCCTTAAATTTGAAGCGATTTACTTAAAATACTATGCCACCTTGTTAATATATGGTAAGACTATGACCGCCAACGGATAAATTATTGAAGATGCTATTCAAGAGTTATTTTTAGTGATTTGGCAAAAGGGGAAAATCTTCTAATCAAATCCTCATTTGAAAACTACCTTTTTGTTGCTTTCCGTATAAATTTAATTAAAGAGATAAAAAAGGGTCTTTCTGAATTAAATGTTTACTATATTAAAAGAATTTTTGATTTATATTATAAAATATAATCGTATTCTATCCTACTTATAGTCTCAAAATCATAATTAAATTGTTGTAGATGAGCTAGGATGGAAAGATTTAGGATTTATAGTGTGGAATCAATAAGAAAAAAGATGACTCTATTTAAAGATATGTTATTGTCATCATTATTCTTGGCATGAGAAAAAAGCCAAGTGAAGACAAAAGTCGATTGATTCCTATCAATCAGCTTTTGTCTTCACTTGGGGAATTTTCGATTTATAGGATTTGTAAATAAATTATGGCAATTATTTCAAAATCCCCAAATGCAAAATCCGTCCCCCAGTCTGATTAACAGGGCTAACACTTTTCCCAATAACAATCCCATCCTCTGGTGAAATATATTCTTGGATTAAATCACCAAAAATATTGCGCATGGTAGCAATCACATCACCCTTAATAACTAATTCCGTCACTTTAGGATGTACCGTTAAAATCCCACCCGTATCGGTATAAATCCAATAAGATTTTTTACATAAAACTGTGTTATCCTCCCCTTCATCAATCTCACAATCTATCATACCTAAGTAGCCCAAAAAATTGTGAATACCTGTTAAACCTTCTCGAATCATTCCCCTTTGAAAGGTATTAGGATTCCCTACTTCTAAAGTAATCGCAGGAATATTCATTTCATTGGCTGTACCGCGTAACGTTCCATCACTCGGAGGATTATGGACAATGATTTGCGCATTTTGTAAGCGGGCCATTTTGCTAACTACTGGGTCACTCATATCTGCTCGAATATAGTAGGAATTAACTCGACCAACACTTGCCGTATGCAAATCCATTAAGTAATCAAACTGATGGATAATTCGTGTCACTACCCGATGTGCATATATTTGACTGACTGTTCCATTGGATTTACCTGGCATAATATGATTCAAATCTGTCCCATCAATGAAACGGCGTTTTTTTCGCTGAAAAGAAGGCACATTGACCACAGGAACACCAACAATAGTGCCTTTCAATTCATTAATGTCTATTTCTTTAAAAATTCGCTGGATTACTGGAATCCCGTTCAACTCATTGCCATGAACCGCTGCTGTTAGCCCAAGTACTTTACCATCTTGATGGCCTCTGGCAACAATGATAGGAATCTGTACAGGTTGCCCCATCCCATCAGTAACCAAATTTAACCAATATCGGCTTATCGTTCCTTTCGGTACTTTTTGAACATCTAATGCTTTGATAATGGCTACCTCTTGGCTAATTTGTAATGACATTCTTTTCTCTAATTTTTTTAATAATATAATCCCACATCAAATTAGTGGCTTCTTCTACTAAAGGCTTCCCTTCCATTTGAGCAATTTGTGGTAAACCACCAATACTAGTCGTATTAATCTCAGATAATACTCGTTTTCCATCATCACCTACCAAGGTATCCACCCCATACATGACAATACCCATTTTAGCTAAAACAGGATTAATTTTTTGAATAATGGCTACTTCTTCTTCAGATACCTTGGTCATATGAGCACTACCACCCTGTGCGACATTACATAACCAAGAATCTTTTGCTGGTAAACGTAAAGATGCACCCATAATTTGCCCATCAACTACAATAATCCGCTTATCTCCCTGGCTAACATTTTTCAAAAACTTGACACACAAATATGGTGTATTTTTTTCTTTATAAATTTTAGAAAACTCCCTAAAAGTCATTTGACCTCTACTATCCCATACGGTATCTCCATCTATCCTGATAATTCCTTTTCCTCCATACTCCCTAAAGGGTTTTAGGACGATGGGAAATTGATTTTTAAAATCCATAATTGCCTCAATGGTCGTACAAATGGACATTGGGGGACAACAATCCTTGAAGGTTAGTAAAAATGCTTTACTCCCAGTTTCATAGATTCCTGCTGGATTGTTAATGAATAGTCGGTTTGGGCAAGCTTGAATTAAAAATTCTAAAAAGTCACTTGACAAAGGAGGAGGCATTCTTAACCAAATCACTTCATACTCCTTTAAAAAAGCTCTTCGCAGATTTTTTTTAAAGGAATCGCCATTTGTAGAAAAAGCAAAATCCTCCTCTACTTTATTAACAAATATATTATTAGGATTTAATCTTTTAAAGAAAAAATCATTTAATGGTTCTCCTCTAGTTGCCACATCTACTTGTAAGCAATAGGGATGTAACCGCATGGATTTAACTAAAGGGTATAAAGAATTTTCTGAACTATGATTGCTGTGATCGGTTAAGACCAACATCTTAAATTTGCTCATATTCTAGGTGCTGATGAAAAATTAAATCAGTTTTTTAACATCCTACTTTAGGTTACTTTTTCTAACCAGTCCAGATTTTTTTGGATACCTAAAACAAGAGGACTGACTTATTTTTTCATGGTTACTAAAGCATAATTTCATTTAATAAACTAGCATCATCATTCAAACTTTTGAACAAGCGCATTCTAAATTTCCCTTGCTTATTCATTAAGGTTTGTGCCATTTTATCAATCGCCACCATCGACAGTACCGTTTGAATATAGGCTTCAATCATATCATCCAATCCAACGCCTAACTTATTAAAATCCCTTCTATCCATTAATACCAAACGATTGGTATCGCTATTCCAAGTACCATCTGGGTTTTTATAAGAAAGATTGGTACCTAACATTTTCCAACTATCAGTGCTATCTTCTATTTGACTAACTAGAGGTTTCTCAGACCGTCTAGCGTAGGTACATAATGGTTTTATGCCATCTAACGTGGAACTTACCATCATTCGGATATCTGCTACAAAAGTTTTGCCTTTCGCATTTGGAATCGTACCTACATGGTATAATTTTCCAGCAGCGGTGGTACTACTCCAATGAAAGTTGCCAATCAAACTTTGTACAATAAAACGATCATAGTCAAATTCCATTTCCATGAATTTTTCTAATTCTTTCTCCGTTACTATCGTATAAACACCTTGCCCTGCATTGCTATAAGGGACTTTTACAACTGCCTGTCCACCCATTTTTTTGACCCAAAGTGGAACTTCATTTTTGCTGACATCCCAAATCGTTTCTGGCATGTTTATTTTCAAACCAGAGGATTGTAGCTCGGCATTAAAAATATCATAAGCCTTTGCTGCCACCATTTTATTTCGTCCACCTGCCAAACAAGCTAAAGTAGGATTTAAAATTTTTGTTTTGCTATGCAAAGGTATTCGATTCCACGGTTTTTGCGTCACATACCTAAATGCTGCTCGAATAGGTATCCATTCCCCTACTTCATTACGTACTTGCATGATACCGTCCACAAACCGAACAGCTGGGTCTGCTTCCTCTTTATGAAAAGTGGTATAATAGACGGGTTCATCCATGACATCTGAAATAACCTTAGCATAGCCAGCAGTTTCCATAGAATTTTTGTCATAAATAACTGCTAATCCACCTTTTATCTTATTTCTCAAATTTTTAAGATAGGGTTTGAAGGTTCGCTCTATTAGCAAGCGATAACTGCCTTGTTCTTGATTGTCATCAACTAAAGGCATAGATTTTTGACCAGATGGACAAGAATTGTTTTCAATCACCACCATTTGTCTTTTACCTCCTGCCGAAGTTACATTAAGTAAATCTGCGCCTGCCCAGAGGAAATATTTAGCTTTGTAGGCTAACATTTCTCGTAATTTAGCTGAATCAACCGTTGGATGCATGTGACAATAACGGGTAATGATTCGCTCCCTATCCAAGTTCAAAAAGAAATGAACCATTGGGTGAATAGTTGCATTAAGGGCTTTGGGATACCAATGCTCATGCGCCTCAAATTCACCTGATTGAATGATAGTTGCTGTTGTTAAAGAGTCAGTTACAGACACGAAATTTTTATTTTTTAAATTGATTAATATATAAATACCTTTCTTTAAGGAGGCGCAAATAACAAGGGTAATTCTGAATAAAAACTGAATTAATAACCATAGCGTCCACTTTTTTTAATAATTAAAATGCCTATTAAAAAAGTAACCATCAGCTAGACATTTTCTAACTGATGGTTAAGAAGGAATAATATAACTTTTAAAACAAATAATAGCTTAGAAGTAAGTAAAGGTGAAGTTGATAAGTTAGGCTCTTTTTGCCAATTCTAAGGCATTAGTAGTCACGGTATCTGTAAATAAATCTAAAATATCTGGTACATTATAGGTTTCAACAATTAATTGACAAGCTTGCTCCATTTTAGTATAAAGTGATTCAAATAATTCAATATCCCAAAAGTAAGGGTCAGGTATATCTACATTTTGCGCTAAGCCATCAAGAAAATCAGGTAAGAGCCTTACCTTATCTTTTTGAGGCAAACTTCTTGCTTTTGCGCTTAATCGATTGGCTAATTCATCATCCATCGTTATAATCATATCATATTGGTCAAAATCACTAGGCTCAAATTTCCGAGCAATGTGTTGAGACAAATCAATGTTATGCCGTTTTGCAACAGTTATAGCCCTTGGGTCAGCGGTACAACCCACATATTTATTAGCTAAGCCAGCTGAGGCTATTTTCCAATTTAAATTTTGTTTATCCACTTGCTCTCGTAACACACCTTCAGCGAGAGGGGAACGACAAATATTGCCTAAGCAAACCAATAATATTTTCATATTTGAATTGATAAATCTAGTAAGTATTTTAGTTTTAAAAGCAAGTGTGCTTACTCTGGGGAGATAGCTGGAAATTTAAACTTGTTGCTATCTCCCTAAAGTAGCTATTGCTGTAGCGTGAGTTTGAATTTTGCCACAAATTCAATCGTATTTAGGAGGGTCTTTCTTTTTCCATCCATCCTAAATAAGGGCTTGAATCGAATTCGGTGATATCGTCATCGTAGTCCTCTATATAAAGAGGTTTTTGTTTAGATTTTGCCCATTTCCATTTCACTAATCGGAAATATGCTTTTACTTTATTCATTTTTGAAAATGCTTGTCTTTTCTCTTCGTTTCTAGAACCTATCTAAAAAAAGAGAAAAAGGGATTTTAAAATTAATTGAATAACGCAAAAGTAGCGGCAGATTCTGAATAAATTTCGAATTTTTAATCCTGTTTGAGTAAATTATTCTATTCAATTTTCGCCTGCCCTTTAAAATAAAATTGCCGAGTGGAGCAAGGCTCAACACTCGGCAAAAAGGGCTTAATAAGCTTGAATTAAGCAAGTAATAAAAAACCAAATAAGGGAATCCATTAATATACTACAGGAACAAACCCTTACTTTTTGAACCCAGACTTTTTTTAAAACAAAATCACTAAAATCCACCTAAAAAAGTTAAAAACCGATGGATAATAGGCTTAACCATCCTTTGACTCAAAGTGTAAAAAAATGAGTAAGGAAAACACAATTTTAAAACGTTTTTATTTTTTATAGTAAATCGATTTGAACGATAAATTTATTCTTCCAAATAACCATATAAATCAATTTCCGAATCATCTTCTTCTTCTAGCAGCTCATATAAATTATGCTTTTTAAATTTTTTACTCTTTGCTTTTCTCCGTTCTTTGATTTTGATTTCCTTATCATCGTCTCGATAATTATGGTCTTTCTTTTTGAAGGATTTCTTACTTTTCATGATAATGAAAATTTACTAAAATTTTAAATGGTTATTAAAAATATAGAACAAAGAAAAGGGGCAATTCTGAATTAATTATGAATTTTTTGTTGATTGAAAAATATTTTTTTAATCCTGCCTTTTTTTCAGAATTTATTCAGAATTGGCTACTAAACTTGCACCAAAATTGCTAATCATTCTGGATTGCCGAGTGAAGATTGATACCACTCGGCAATTTCCAAATTAAATTTTTGAAAACTTTTTAATAATTAAATAATGACCACTCCAACTAGTAATAGGTATTCGGAAGAAGATTTGAATGAGTTCAAAGCACTTATCGAAAAGAAAACGGAAAAAACACAAAGACAACTTACTTCTTTAGAAGAACAACTTGCTGATACTGCAGAGTCTAAAGATAGTGAAGGAGATTGGATGGATGATTCTTCTAATAATGCAGATATTGAAATGCTAGAAGTGATGGCAAATCGCCAAAGAAAACACCTTATAGACTTACAGAATGCTTTACAGCGTATTTATAATAAATCCTATGGAATTTGTGTCATTTCAGGAGAATTAATTGATAAAAGACGATTAATGGCAGTGCCAACTACCACTAAAAGTTTGGCAGCGAAAATGGATAATGGTCGCAAGCCTGTAAAAAAGGCATACAAACCAGAAGCTAAACCTAGTACAAATGGTCCAAAAATAATTTCAAAAATTATCCGTAAGCCAAAAATAACACCAGTATCTCCGAAAATTTGGGACGAGGAGGAGGATTTAGATTTAGAAATGGACCAAGATTTAGAGATGACTACTGAAATAGATTTAGATAATTTCTCAGAGGAAGATTTAGATTAAAAACAAAATAAAGAAGTAGACTTAAGAACTTTAATTAATCTTCTTTGCCGAGTTAGCTGTTCCAGCTACTCGGCATTTTTTTTAGGAAGAGGAGCTGCTTGTTTTAGATTTTTGGCTCTCTGACAAATCCCGTGATAAAGTCGTTTCAATTCCATTTTTTTCTCTCCTGTCAGTCAGAAAAAAGCTTGATATTAAATCGACCACGGAATTTGTCGGAGAACGAGATTTTTTTATATTTTGCGGTATGAAAGTATTAATCGTTGAAGATGAACAAGAATTACTGGATTTAATGTTGCGATACATGAAACGAGAGGGCTATGTCTGTGAACATGCGACCACCTTTAGAGAAGGCTATAAAAAAATCAATAACCACGAATATGATTGTGCGATTGTTGATTTAAACCTTCCGGGCGGAGATGGACTTAAATTGATTGAGATATTAAGAAAAGAAATGTCTAATACTGCAACAATTATTATTTCTGCTAGAAATACGGTAAATGACCGTATCAACGGTTTGGAAGTAGGAGCAGATGATTACCTGACTAAGCCTTTTAATCTATCAGAGTTAAATGCCCGGATTAAAGCTATTTTGAGGAGAAAGACCAATCAAATGAGTAATGAATTAGTCTTTGGAAATTTACAAATAGACCTAGATAAACGGTCTGTTGTTGCCAACCAAACCACTTTAAAACTTACTAAAAAAGAGTTTGATATTTTGGTCTATTTAGCTAGAAATAAAAATCGTGTTGTGACTAAAGATAGTATTGCTGAATATCTGTGGGGCGATTATATGGATGATGCCTTTTCTTATGATTTCATCTATGCCCACGTCAAAAATCTACGTAAAAAATTAGTTCAAAATGATTGTGGAGATTATTTAAAAACCGTCTATGGGGTAGGCTATAAATTTATTAGCAATTGAACAGAATAAATGGGTTATATGCCGCCATTACCGTAATGGCTATTTTTACTGGGCTATGTCTAGCTAGTTATTTCTTTCCACAACAACTACTCACCTTTGGTTTAATTAGTTTAATTCCTTTACTAATTTTAGGCATTGGTCTTCGGATGATTACCAATCGGCGCATCCAAGGTCTACGCAATCAATTGACCCAGATAATTGGAACTTTGGAGGAATTTGATGTAGATGAACCAAAGAAAGTTATTTTTGATAAATCCACTTATCCCCTATTTAATGAGTTGAATGAAAGTATCTTGGAACTAATCGAACGTATTCGCAGTAATTACCAAGCCAATCGGCAGTTTACTCAAAATGCCTCTCACGAACTACAAACGCCGCTAGCCATTATAAAAGGGCATGGAGAAATATTGTTGAATTCTCCTAATTTAAAAGAAAAAGAAATCACGGCTTTAGGGGTCATTTTACAAAACACCAACCGTCTAGCTAAATTAAATCATGCTTTAATCTTACTATCAAAAATTGAAAACAATCGCTATTCGGATGTAGAAACGGTATCCATACAGCATGTAATTAGCAAAATACTTAGTAATTTTAAAGATTTGATAAACTTGCAAGAAATCAAAGTAGAAAAAGATTTTGGAAAAGAATTCACGGTAGAAATGAGTGAAACTTTAGCAGAGATTTTATTTGCTAACTTATTTCAAAATGCAATTAGATATAATGTGGAAGAAGGATTTATTCGGATTCAAATTCAGGAGAGAACAGTCACTATTTCCAATTCAGGAGAGGTATTGGAAGTTGCACCAGCAAGCCTTTTTAAAAGATTTAAAAGAGAATCAACCATAGAGGAAAGTTTGGGTTTAGGCTTATCTATCGTACAACGAATTTGTGAATTATATGACATCAAAATAACCTATCAACATCAACATGGTTTGCATCAGCTAATATTAGTTTTTCCATGATACTTAATATTATAATTCAAGTATTAAATCACTGTAAGAAACTTTAATAAGGTCTTTGGTTGCTAACTCAAATAACTCCATAAAATATTCGCATTGCGCTTGTAATTTGTCTATACCTAAGGTGCCTTGTTCATCAATTGCCTCTATTTCAACAAACGCTCCTAATTGCTGTACTTCATCAATATGAAATTTGACATTTTCCACAAAATAAATCTCCCGCTTTTTGTCCACAATTGCTAAAACTCCCATCGCAGCGGATAGGACTTCCTTTAGGTTGGTATTAGGACCTAATTTTTGATAGGTAACTTGAGAATTCTTTGGACCTGCTTGATTTGGTCGATTATAGTGAATTAACGTATTTTCAATATTCCCTTCTCTTAGTTTTAGACGACCTACTGGCGACTTAAAGTAAGTATCTATTTGGTGGTCTACTCCTTTAAAATCAGCTAGCTTTTCTTTTAAAATTTCTCTGACTTTATCTGCATTTATGCATTTAGCTTTTATCTCGATGATGTCAACAGGCATGAAGGGATATTTTTTTTATAAAAAGTAATTAAAGGGAACTGGAAAAATTAAATCTACCCAAAATAAGCAATTTAGTAATTGTCTTCTTTTTAATAAAAATGAATAGAGACTAGTGCCATTAGCTATCCATTTTGTAGGTTATTTTTTGCCTAATTCTTGCCAAGTTTGCGCAGAAAATAACTTGTAAGAGAACTAATCTGAACTAGGTTTTCAAAACAAAGACGCAAAAAAAGAGATTTGGAGAAGTATCCAAATCTCTTTCAATATATTCAAGTTATTTTCGTAAAAACAATAACAACTTACTTTTTCTTCTTCTTCTTAAAATCACCATTTTTCCATGCCTTTACAAATTTGCCCCAAGAAATTGGATTAAATATATTCATAGGTGGCACTTGTCCATAATGGTAATAATTAGATGCTTGTTGTCTTAGGTAATAATCTGCATTTTCATTGCCATCTCTCATTACCGTTTTTCTACCACGGGCTAAAACGTCTTCAGCTACATTTTCTGCTGCCCTTTGTTGTAATTCCTGTGTAACATCCATCGCTAGAAATTCAATCTTAAAATGTTCTCTACTAGGCCACGGAAAAACGACTGTTTCTGGTAAATTGAAGGTATCTGCAGTCATTAATTGGACAATTGAATACCGATTGTCCTGTAAGGTGTCAGGAACTACAAATTCCACTGTTTTATAGCCAATAGTAGAAAACACAACTGTTTCCCCCTTTTTGGCAACTAAGGTAAAATACCCCTTAAAATCTGTATAGTCTCCTCTTTTTGTCTCTTCCTGCACATATACATTCGTATAAGGAATTGGCAACAATTCTTTAGTTGTTCCATCCAATACAAGACCAGATAGTTGAACTAGACTGTCCTGTTCAGCTTGTTGTGCTAAAGCCTTTTGCTGAAAGAAGCAAAATAAGGATATTCCAAGAACGAGATATTTCCACATAAATAGTATTGTTTTAATATAATTACGACCAAAGCTACAAAAAGGAAACGCTTTATAAAAAGGTATGTACCCTGTATTTTTGCTTATTAACATAGTTTTAACCTCATGGTGCACCGAAGCGGATATCCGTTGCCCATAACCCTTTTTAGCAGCCTTTAAAATCTGCTCTTCGTTTTTCTACAAAAGCAGAGGCTCCTTCCACAAAATCTTCACTTCCTGTCAATGCACCAAAACTATTAATTTCTGCTTCATATCCATTTTTACAATCTTCAAAATAAGCATTGGTGCACTCAATCACCTTGGCTATAGCTAATGGCGCTTTCTTGGCTATTTTATTAATAATTTCTTTTGCTTTATCAACTTCCTGTCCTGCTGGTACAACATGGTTGGCCAATCCCAGTGCTTTTGCCTCTTCAGCTCCTATCATATCCGCCGTCATGGCTAATTCCATCGCTTTTCCTTTTCCTACATGCTGGATTAATCGCTGGGTACCACCATAACCTGGAATTATGCCTAAGTTGACCTCTGGTTGGCCAAAACGGGCTTTTTCACTAGCAACTCTCATGTGACAAGCCATTGCTAATTCACATCCTCCTCCTAAAGCAAATCCATTTACAGCCGCTATTACTGGCTTAGGGAATCGTTCAATGGAAAACATAATATCATTTCCTTTTCGAGATAATTGGCTGCCTCTTTCTGCGTCCATTCCTAAGAACTCCTTAATGTCCGCACCAGCGACAAAAGCCTTCTCCCCTGCACCTGTTACCACAACTCCTTTAATGGCTAATTGTTTAGGTGCTGTATCTGCTCCAAAAAAATAAGCCAATTCATCCATTGTTTGCTTATTCAATGCATTCAAAGCTTTTGGTCTATTTAAAGTTACGACTAAAATATTATCTTCATTTTTGATAGATAGATTCTGATATTCCATTGATTTTTATTATTGATTTAAAAATTTGTGTTTTTGTCCCTCTTTGTTCTACCAATAAACACGTTAAAGGCACAAAATTGATAGTAAAGGTCGGTATTTCTCCGTTTTTTTACGGATTAATAGATAGTTTTATTTTTTTGTATTAAAAAAATGTTAAGCTTAGTTATAACTAACACCATTTTATGTTTCTTTTGTCTTTAAATGTATTGAATAACAATACAAATAATTTTCTAGTCATTTGAAATCCTACAAATATTACCTATGAAAAATTTAGTCCTTTGGATTTGGCTTTTCCCAATTGCCTTATTTGCCCAAAACAAATCTGTCTATACCATTCAAATTGGCACCTTTGTCAATCCTAAAATTAGTGAATTTAATAGCATAAGACCATCGGGCTTCGTTTATGCAGAATCTTTTCAAGATAAATTTTCTAAAGTTTGCTACGGGGAGTTTAGAGATGCGCTCGCTGCCAATGATGCTTTAGAAGCTATCAACCAGCAAGGATTTGGTGGTTTTGTCAAAGAAAGAACATTAAGCAATTCCCCCAGTGTAATCGTAGTCCAATTTGCTACTCGAAAAATAGCAGCACCTATAAATTGGGAAGCTTTATACCCGATTGGAAAATTATACACCATTCTAACGGACCCTAGTATTGTAAAACTAGTAACTGGCCCATTTCCAGATATCTCGACTGCTCGGAAAAGAGTTGAAGCTATCCGTGACTTAGGGTATAAAGATGCTTTTGTAAAAACGGTAAACATTAAATTACTACATGAAATAGGCGACTTTGAAATGGGGATTGACCCAACGGAGCGAAACTTAAATACAGCTGTTGAAGTTATCCTAAATGATGGAATTGTGCCACCCAAAAGTGCAACCGAAATGGCATCAGCTAATAATATTCCTAAAGCCTACGAAGCTCCTACTTCCAAAATCAATACCAATCAAGGGAATACGCCACCACTGGGCAATCCTCCAGAAATTCGACCGCTGATTAAACGGACCTCTGCCCTGGATTTACAAAAAGTAATGAAGGTAAATAAGTTTTATGAAGGTAGCTTAGATGGGTTTTATGGACAAAAAACTGCAATGGGGTATGAAAACTTTATTAAAACAGATTTACAGTATAAAAAATACGCACTGCTGGATAACTTGTTTTTACAAGAAAAAGGAGGAACTACATTAAATTTTCAAGAAGCTATAGATAATTTGCCGCAAATTCAGCATACGCCTTCAAATATTTTGAAAAATTATAACATACCTTTAGCTAAAGCTTATCAAGCTTATTGGATGATGGTGCACGACGGGAATATCACCCAAATTAATGCCCTAATGAATGCAGCTATAAAAGAAACATTTGCTGATAAAAAAATCAAAAACGCACCACCTTTTGATTTTACTGCCAACTATTCTTATGAGGATATGACTCAATTTTTATTACATCTTCGATATTTACATGCTGCTCCTAAAAATGCAAATTACAGTATCCCTTGTTGGCTTTTTGAAAATCATCCAGAAGCTGCATTTGCTGCCTTTAAAGCAAGTTCTAAGTTTGCCTCTTTTGCGAATACCAAAATTAGTAGCTGTGAAAATTTTGATGAATGGTTACCAATAAAAATGATGAATAATATCATTAATGATTTGCAGCCATCCACACTGACGGCAGCACAAGAAACTAAACGAAATGGGCTTGCTACTGCTCGAAATTTCCAATACCTATTTCCTGAACAATTGGATAAACATCAAAAAGCTATTACCGATAAATGGTTAATAGATTTTTGGAAACAAATGGATAGCAGTGCAGAGACTTACCCCGTATTAGGTAAAAACCTAAAAACTTTAAAGGTCCTATTTTTCCAATCTCAAGTGCTATTAGAAGACTATTTTATGGATAAGGAATTTACGCCAGATGCAGCCGAAGGTTTGGCATTGAGTATTTTGAAAACTTACGTGGAAGTACCGCTGGAAGTGTATGGGAATTAGGGATAAATAAAGTTCAAGTATTAAGTTCATGAACCAAGTTCAAGTTCAAATTTTAAGCCTTCATTTAGAGGAAATTTTGAACTTGAACTTGATACTTGCCCTTGAAAACTATTCCCTATTTAAGTAAAAAGTAATTTTTTTGAATAAATCTTCTGGTACAAAAGGCTTTAACACACAATCATCCATCCCAAATTCTTCGAATTTATTATCTCTTGCCAAATGAGCGTGAGCAGTCATTGCTAAAACAGGTAAGTTGGCTATTTTTTCAGACATTTCCTCTCGAATATATTTAGCTGTTTCGTATCCATCCATAACTGGCATTTGGATATCTAGCAAAATAATATCAAACTCCTGCTTTTCCAGCTTTTCAATAGCTATCTTTCCATTACCTGCGATTTCTAAAGTCATATTTTTCCACTTCCGAGTCAAGGTCTTTTTAGCAACTAATTGATTCATTTTGTGGTCTTCTACTAATAATAGACTGAATACTGCATCTTCATTAACTTCATGAATATATTTATCGCCTGAGTTATCTACTTCTACATTAGCTTGGCCCTTTTCGAAAATCAAATCAAAGTAAAATTTAGACCCTAAGCCAAATTCACTTGTGGCATCAATTTTACCGCCTTGTTGTTCTACAATATTTTTACAAATAGACAATCCTAAACCGGTGCCCTCAAAAATTCTATCTTTAGACCTAATTCTAGTGAAAGATTCAAATACCGCTTCAATTTTATCTTTGGCAATTCCTATACCTGAATCTTCAACTAAAAATTGCAATTGAGCGCCATCAGCTATATCATATAGTTTTTTGACATAAATTTTCACGAAACCATCATCAGTAAATTTGATAGCATTTCCAACTAAATTGTACAATACTTGATTCAATCTTAATTTATCACCTACCAAATATTGTGGTACATCATCTCCATAAATCACTTCAAAGTATAGGTCTTTTTCTTGTGCTTTGTATTGCATAACATTGACTAAATTGTCAAGTAATTCATACAAATCAAAATTGTTATTTTCAAAAACAATTTTCTGGTTCTGCATAGCAGAGATTTCCAAAATATCGTTCACGATACCCAATAATATTTCAGAAGATTGCTTAATAGAGGAAACGAGGTTTAGTTCCTCTCCTATTAATCCCATATCAATTAAGATATTACTCATCCCTAAGATGGCATTCATCGGCGTCCGCATCTCGTGACTGATACTGGCAATAAATTGCTCTTTCATTTTAGCAGATTGCGCAGATAAATCTCTAGCCTTCCGCATTTTTTCTGCCTGAATACGTTCCGTTATATCTCGTACGATGCAGTTGTATCCGACAAAATCTTCATCTACAAGCAAGTTGGCTGTCAACAAGCAACTTCTTACATCCCCGCGTTTATTAGCTATTTGAATCGGGAAATCTTTAATAGATTTCTTTACTTTTAATTTTAATAAAAATTCATTCTTTTGTTCCGGGGTATAATAAGATTTGTGTAAATCGTCTAATTTAAACAATTCATCTGAAGTGTATCCAAATAATTCTTCAGTCGCTTGATTGAAATCGATAAATTTACCTTCAAAGCTGCAGATATAAATTGCATCTTTTGACAAAGTAAAAATCTCTTGATACCGTTCCTTACTTTTTGTAAGCCCTTCTTCTGCTAGTTTTCTTTCGGTTATATCTTGAACAATACCTTGTACCTCTTTACCTGTACTATTTAGCTCTTTCTTGGTGCATAGAATAAATATATGACGGTCTCCGTCATTTGTGGTTTTAATGGTTACATCTCTCCTAACTTCCCCTTTTTCGAGCGTTTCTTCGTGAATCTGATTGAAAAAATAAAAAGGATTAGCAGGATTACTTAAATCAGAATATTTATAATTTGTATTAATTGGTAAGCCGAAAATTCTATAAACTTCCTCAGAAGCTGAGAAAGTACTGGCATTTAACGAATATTCCCAATGCCCTATATGGGCTATACTTTGTGTTAATTCAAGCCGTTTAATGACCTTATTCCGTTCGATGGAAAATCTTAGAGATTTAGCCAATAATTCCGTATCAAAAGCTCCTTTGACCAAAAAGTCTTGCGCTCCAGCTTTTACGGCATTTAGTCCAATACTTTTATCCGCTAAGCCCGTTAAAACAATCACATTATTATTTGGAAAACGGTCTAGTAATTGTTCTAGCGTTTCAAAGCCTTGGCTATCTGGTAGGTATAAGTCTAATAAAATAGCACCAAACTCTTCTCCTTGTTCAAGGAGTTCCATCCCTGCTGCTAAGCTGGTTTTGTTGATAATATCGCATTGAACTAAATCGGATTCTTCCAATAAAATTTCTACTAATCGAGCATCTCCTGGATTATCTTCAATTAGTAAAATTCTGTCTTTGCTGATGGTATCTCTTTGGTCGATAGTGTAATCTTCTATATGTGTCATGGCTAAATTGCTTACTAAAGTCTAAATTTAACAGTTTGATTGGGGACTAACAAATTTGATTAAATGATAAGCTTAGAATTTGACATAAAGTAGATTACCTGACGTCATCAAATATTGCTGTTCTAAAAATCCAATTTGTTATTTAAAATTAGGAAAAAGCTAATTTTGGGGGAAATTTAACGATTGAAAACCAATAGTCTTGAATCTGTTGAATAGCATCTAGAAATTCAATGAATTCAACTGGTTTTTGAACAAAGCTACTTACATTTAATTGGTAACTTTTTAAAATATCCTCTTCAGATGTTGAAGTAGTTAGCATGATTACTGGAATAATTCTTAAAGCATCTTCTTGCTTTATCATTTCCAGCAATTCTAATCCAGTTACTTTAGGCATATTGATATCTAAAAGAATCAAATCGGGCGTTGGTGCATCTGCATATTTACCCATTTTTTTTAAGAATTCGTAGCCTTCTTGTCCGTCTCTACAAACGTTAATTTTGTTGGCCAATCGGGCATCTGAAAACGCTTTTTTAATTAAAACGACATCCCCTTCATTGTCTTCAACTAACAAGATTTGTATCGAATGGTACATATTTCTCATTTTTTAAACTTTTACTTATGGTAAAATAAAATATTGTTCCTTTATTGGGTTCTGATTCAAACCATATTCGACCTCCATGTCGACCAACGATTTTTTTACAAAGTGCCAAACCTATTCCTGTCCCTTCATAATCCTCCCTTCGATGCAATCGTTTAAATATTTCAAAAACTTTGTTCTCATAAACATGCTTTATTCCAATTCCATTATCTCGAACATAAAAAAGATAATCATCCATTTTCTCCTTGAAACCAATCTCTATTTTAGGAGCTTGCACATTAAATTTTATAGCATTTGTAATTAGATTATAAAATACCATCCCAATCTGGTCTGGTTCGCAAAAAACATCTTTTGGAATGTCTTTTAATGTGACTTCGGTTCCTGTTTCTTTTATCTTGCGTTGTAAGCCAAATAATTTTGCCTCTACGATTCTATCCAATTTAGTGGGTCTGAGTTCCGCTTCTTTTCTACCTACTCGGGAATATTTCAATAAATTTTGTATCAATTTAGACATCCGCGTAACCCCATTTACTATAAATTGAATATATTCCTTTCCTTCTTTGTCAATCTGGTTTTTATACTGTCGCTCTAATAATTGGACAAAATTTCCAACCATCCTAAGGGGTTCTTGCAAATCATGGGATGCTACGTAAGCAAATTGCTCTAAATCTTGGTTAGACCTTCTTAATTCATCATTCGACTTTTTTAGGTCCAGCGTCCTAACTTTAACTGTTTGTTCTAATTTTCCATTCAGTTGTTTCAACTCAGTTAATAAGTTTTTAATTTTTTGTTCTTGAAGAATCTTTTCATTTATATCCTCTAACATTATGATAACGCTAAGCATTTTATTATCCTTGCTTCGTCTGATGGAAACATTAACTTGCCCCCAGAATTGTTTGCCATTTTTCTTTTTATATTTATTTTGTAGGCTAAAATGAGTTGCTCCACTATTAATCATTCTAGTATATTCTCCAATGTGCTTTTCAATATAATCAGTGGCACATATATCCTTTATTTCTAATAGTCGCATTTCTGCTTGAGTATACCCTAACATCTCACAAATTCGTTGATTGACATTCTTAAAAGGGACTTTAATATTATCTAAAATAACAATACCCAGTGGACTGTCTTCATAAAAACTACGGAATCGATTTTCACTTTCAATAATTCTTTTTTGCGTCTGAATTTTCAAAGTGACATCTCTATAATTATACACTCTACCTAATACCTTACCATTTAAAATTTGAGGCTGACTATGACTCTCGATAATTTTACCATTTTTTAAATAAAGTTTATCAAAAGTGCATACAATCGGATTCTCTCGTATAATATTTCCTGCATTAATAATCGTTTCAGGATTAAAAATTTCTGCGTTTACTTTTGTTAATATTTTTTTCAAATTTAGTTGCTCCATCTTTTCGTCAACCAAGTTCCACATGCTTAAGTAGTGGGCATTCCAATCAGTTACCTTCCCTTTATTATTAATAATAATCGTGGCATCTTTATTCGCATTTAAAGCGGCTTCTTTTAAAGAAATGGCATAATCTAATTCTTTCTCTCTTTTTATTTTTTGAGTAAAAGAAAGGGAGATTATATAATATTGAGAGACCAATGCAATTAAAATGATAATCAAGGAAGTGAAGAATGGAAATATATATTTTGGGTCATTATTCAAACCAGATAACCAGGTAAATGCGACAATATTTAACGCTATGAATGCCAAATAAGCAAATTGAGTGATTCTATCATTATCAAATAGATATATTACCAAAAAAGTAATTGTACCATATATCAAGTAATTAGCGTACAATACCGGTCTTTGGGCCGCCGCAAGCGTTATGGCTATTACGAAAAATATAATGGCAATTTGCCAACCCAGTTTATGCTTTTTATATAAACTGAATAGCGGAAAAACTAAAAGAAATAAGGAAATGGTTAATGGCCTTAATAAAATATCCCATTCATAACCATTACCGTATCTCAATAAAAAGGAAAAAAAACATCCGAAAGCAGAAAATAGATACCCAAAATTCATTACATTAATCTTGGCATTTTCTTGAACAGAGTATTCTGTAGAAGTGCCTAGTGCTAGATAACTGTCCCAATATTTTTTTAAAAAATTGGCCATACTTAACTAATGAATAGCTATTAATTTGATTTAGAAATGTTAGAGGGGGGAAGCTTAGAAGGAGGGGTAATACAGCAAGCTATGTAGAGCATAAAGCAAAAAAAATACCAAAGGTCAAATTTTAGAAAAATAACTTTAGAATAGAAATAATCATTTTAGCATAGTTTTTGCAAAGACCTAACTATCTCTCCATAATTCTCCCCGCTTAGAATTCAATTCACCTTTTCAATTTTGGTTAACAAATGAAGTCTAAAACTATTTTCACTAAATCTATTACGGAGATAAATATCCAAATTCAAGAAACGATTAAGGACGATTTTAAACCGACCTTAGCTATTGTTTTTGCCTCCTTATCTTGTGATATGGATAAATTAAAAGAGGTACTTAATAAATACCAAATTCAATTTATTGGAGCTACAACGGCGGGCGAAATTGGCAATAAGGCCATTCAATCTGGTGGTATTTCATTATTATTATTAGACATAGACCAGACTTTTTTCAAAATAGAACAAAGAGTTGCTAATTATGCCAATTCCTATGAAATGGGAAAAGAATTAGCTATCAGTGCAAAAAAATCCTTTCAGAATCCTGCATACATTGTACTATTTTCTCTAAATATCAGCGGAGAAGCTTTAATTGAAGGCATGACAGACGAATCCGATGGACTACCCTCTATCTTTGGTGGAATGGCAGGTGATGATATGAAAATGCAACATACCTACACTTTTAGCAATCAAAAAAATGATAGCAATTTAGTAACTGCATTAATTTTAGATAATAATAAAATTGCTGTTGATGGATTGGCTTTATCAGGATGGCAGCCTATAGGTGTTGAAAATTGTATTACTAAAGCAAAAGATAATATCATCTACGAAATCAATGATGAACCAGCTTTAGAAGTAGTGAAAAAATATTTTGGTGATTATTATAAGAATTCTTTAAATGGAGATTCTGTTTCTTTAGGTGCAGCACAATATCCACTGCAAATCAACAGAGGAGACAGTTTTGTTTTACGCGCAGCTTTAGATGCTAATGTAGTAGATGGTTCTTTAAGAATGGCTGGCCCAGTAGCCCAAGGAGATAATTTTCGTTTTTCTATCGCTCCAGGGTTTGAAGTGGTAGAGGAAACGATTGAAGGATTTAAAAATTATGCCATTAAACAACCTGAAGCTGACGCCTTAATCATGATTTCATGCGTTGCAAGACACATGTCTCTTGGACCTTTGATTGAGGAAGAAGTAGAAGGGATTTATGAAGTATGGAACAAACCTATGATTGGTTTTTTCTCCTATGGTGAGATTGGACAACAAGAACAAGGAAGCTCTCATTTTTACAATGAAACTTGTAGTTTAGTGTTATTAAAAGAACGATAACTTATTACAATTTGAAAGAATTTTTCTATTTTGTTTCAAAGTAATTAGTTATGCATAATTTGACGATGAAAATTATGTAGTTTTCCATAATACCTCGAATATATAAATCATTATTTGCCAATGAGTCAGAATAAATTAATTCAAAAATTATTGGATGATACTTTACCGCTTCTACAAGATGAAGCCTTAAAAATTCAATTCACTAATCATATTGAGTTAATCAAAAAAGAATTCATTCGAAGCGAATTTAAATTAAAGCGAACGCTACGGGATAAACAAATTACGACTAGTGTATTAGAAACAACCATAAGCGAATTAAAAAAGCAGACTGAAAATTTAAAACTTCAAAAAGCATTGACAGAAGAGCAGGCTGAATTTAAAGAGCAGCTATTTGCCAAAGTAAGTCACGAATTGAGGACCCCTTTACATGGTATATTGGGAATGAGCCATTTGTTAGAAAATTCAACATTGAATCCAGAACAACAGGGATTTATAGATATTATCCGAGGCTCTGCTGATAATTTATTGGTAATCATCAATGATATTTTAAATTTATCTAAAATAAATGCAGGTAAAACGGTCCTTCTTTTAGAACCGTTTTCAACAGAAAAATTCTTAAATGATTTAAAAGGGGTAGTAGAATTTAAAGCCAAAGGAAAAGGACTTAACCTACTATTTTTTAAGCCGCCTAATTTACCTCCATTTTTGACGGGAGACCGGACTCGGCTTTATCAGGTCTTGCTAAATTTATTGAATAATGCTATAAAATATACAGACAAAGGGCATGTTGCTTTAAATATATACGTGCAATCTAAAACAGAGGAGGATATTTCCCTCCAATTTGAAATAAAAGATACTGGAATTGGTATAGACCCTACAGCATCAAAATTAATTTTCGATAGCTTTACTCAGCTGGAAATAAAATCAAATGGTATTTATAGTGGGGTTGGGTTAGGATTAAATATTGTAAAAAAGCTGGTGAATCTAATGGATGGTACCATAGATTTAAAAAGTAAAGTTGGAGAAGGTACTATTTTCTCTGTAAAGTTAAATTTTGACATACCTTCTGTGGATTTAATAGAATCTAACAAAAAAACTATTGCTAACTTAACTTTTCCAACAGCATGGAAAGATAAGAAACTGCTGATGTTAGAAGACAATGAAGCTAACTTAGTTTATGCTCAAAATTTATTTGCAAGCGGTAATATTACCCTTGATATTGCAAAAGATATTAAAGGTGCTAAAGTGAAACTCGCTCGAAAACGATATGATTGTTTTTTATCTGATGTTAAATTACCCGATGGGAATGGGCTCGATTTAATTGCTCAACTTAGAGGAGATAGTAGTGCTATTAATCAAAGTATTCCAATTATCGTTTTAACGGCAAGCGCAAATGACAAGGAAGCTAATCATGCAGCACAAATAAATGTTCAAAGTTATATTGGCAAACCTTTTCCACCTCAATTATTAATCAAGGAAATGAAAAAAATAATGAAATCCGATAACACCCAAAAGACAAAAACTAATGTCAATTTAAGTGAATACAATACCTCAACGACTTCTTACTTTGCCAATCTTGAAAAAAGCTTTAAAGGTAAACCTAGATTACAAATTGAAATGTTCGATATTTTTCTTGACCAATTACCTTTAGCTATTGAGCAAATGGGAAAAGGTTTGAAAGACAATGATTTAAAAGTATTTCATTATGACGCACATCGTATCAAGTCTACTATAAACATTATTGACCTACCTAAATTAAAGCCGCTCATCCACAAAATGGATGAATATTGCTATCGGAAAATTAATCTGGAAGAATTACCTGCTTTATATGAAGCATTTAAGAAACAAGCTGCTTTAGATGTAAAATTAATTCATGCTAAAAAAGAAGCTTTAATGGTTTCAAACTAGTTGGTAAAAGTCAATCGTTCTCCTTTTTTGTCTTCATAAAATTGTCCCTTATCATAAGCCAAGTGACCACTTACAATAGTTTGATGGATTTTTCCTTTTAAGAACTTATTTTCAAATGGAGACCATCCACACTTGTAATGGATATTCTTTTTACTGACTTTCCACTTTTTATTCACATCTACTATCGCTAAATCTGCCCAGTACCCTTCTCGAACATAGCCTCTTTCTTCTACTTTAAAACAGATAGCTGGTGCGTGGCACATTTTTTCTACAATCCGCTCCAAACTAATTTTCCCTTTGTGGTAAAAACCTAACATCACGTTCAAAGAATGCTGAACTAATGGAACTCCTCCTGGCGCTTTGAAATAATGTTGACTCTTTTCTTCCCAAGTGTGCGGAGCATGGTCTGTTGCAATAATATCCAATCGATTATCCAATAAAGCTGGCAGTAACTCTTTTTGGTTGCTTATATCCTTTATAGCAGGATTGCATTTGATTAGATTGCCTAAATCTGCATAAGATTTGCTGTTAAAATGTAAGTGGTGTACACAAAGTTCTGAAGTAATCCGCTTCTCCGCTAAAGGAATATCATTTCTAAATAATTCTAATTCTTTTGCAGTAGAAATATGTAAAATATGTAGTCTTGTATTGTATTTTTTAGCTAATTCTACCGCCATAGAGGACGATAAATAACATCCTTCTACATTTCTAATGATAGGATGCATTTCTGCCGTGGCTTTTTCGCCATACTTTTCTTTAAACGCTGCATTATTTGCTCGAATCGTACCTTCATCTTCACAATGGGTGGCAATAAGCATTGGTACTTTGCTAAATAAATTATCCAACGTTTGTCTATTGTCCACCAACATATTTCCAGTAGAAGACCCCATAAATATTTTTAATCCACACACTTTTTTTGCATCCGTTTTGAGTACTTCTTCAATATTATCATTCGA
>CALJVJ010000278.1 GCA_937974625.1 uncultured Saprospiraceae bacterium | reverse complement strand
AGAATCCACTTAAAAATTAACTCTTTTTGAGCTTCCGTCCCATTATAACTATCAATTTTATTATTGAGAATCTTACAATAATCGCATCGTTTTAATTCAATAACGGGTTCTATTCTATCACTACCATCTAATACTAGATTTTCAGCGTCTTGAAAAACCAATCCAGACACCGTTAAATATGTGCCTTCCATGTATACTCTTGAGTTACCGGTCATCAATACGGACCCTGGATTTTGTGCCGTGATGGTGATTGGTTCCGCTTCTGTTCCATTTTTGTCAAGATTTATAAAGACATCTTTCCACTCACCATTTGCTAGAATGATAGTCGTTCCCGGTACAGCCTTGTTGACGGCATCTGCTAATTCAGCTTGATTGGTAACAATTTGCGCATAATTCAAAGTCGAAAGGAATAAAAATACTAGCGTAATTACTAACTTGTTGTTATTGTACATCATTGATTGATAGTTTGTAGAATAGTCAATTTTATTGTTGGAATCAAAGGTACAAAATATAGACTGAAAGGGAATGTGTAGCGTTTTTATTTTAGTAGTTCTGTTGATTTATTTTGGTCATCTTAAGGACGAAAATAGATACTATTAAAATATTATATTATTTAACAACGTAATATCCGTTGGCATTCATCCGTTGGCAAAAACTAGACTTTGTGGAGTTCCGGAAGTTCTTCTCGCACGATTTATTTTAGAACAAATATTACTAATGAACCACAATCAATTCAGTGTAATTCAGCTGCTTCCCATTAAAATTTAATAGATAAGTACCTTTAGATAAGTGGGAAACATCAAGCTGTACCTGCTTACTGGTATCAACATTTTTTTCTATTATTTTTTTTCCATCGATACTGAATATTTGTATAGTGGTTATTGCATCAGGTAGATTATGTAGATAGAGTTCATTGTTAATTGGATTGTTAAAAACAATTGCTTCCTTGTTTATAGTTGCGGAATTATTAGAGGATATTAAGTCTACCTCTTCTACGCTGAAATCTGCATAGCGTACTTCTTCGTCTCTAAGGTCTTGTTCATTGATTAAACTTCTATAAATGCCCCATTTCGGTCTAACGAATTCTGCTTCTGGTCGCCAATTGATAATTGACTCATTGGTGTAAGCGAATAGTGTTTCTTCATCACTTAAGCGTTGGATAACTATGCTATAAGTTCCATTTTCTCCGTAGGTTATCTTTTCTATTACCGATAACCAGGTATCAATGAAAGGGGCTAAATCTGTACGGGTCAAAGTGATTTGGCTATTCGTTTCTGCATATCGCAATTCAAGTCTATCGGGACTGCCTTTTCGAGTCGTTAAGGTGTACATCGGCATGCTTGCCAAAGGACCACCAACAGATTTTAGTTGATGAAGATGCGTAAAATTGGGGGAAGATTGAAAGCCTGCGGCTAGTTTGAATTTCCATTTGTAAATCACTTTTTCGCCTGCTATTCCTAGCAAATTATCAGGTGATTTATCATAAGATTTTATCTCATTTCGCTGTCTGTCAAAATTGATACAACGGTCGTTATCTGCCGAAACGTGCATATGAAACCTAAAAACATTTACACCTAATTCATCATCAAAAATTTCATCAATATGATTATCAAATTCAGGATGACTGCAATCGGGTGCTTCAATCGGCTTATGACCAGGCGCCAAAACGGAAGTAATTAATTCGTAAGTATCGCCCGGTCCGTCCGCACTAAGCACTACTTGTCCGTATCCATAATTCACTAAAAATAAAAATACTAGACTCGATAAAATCTTCATGGTGGTGTCGATTATGTTCTTTACAAAAATTGTCTGTTTTTCTATTGAGCCTTTAAAAATTATCGCCTCAAGTGCTCCTGCTATTTGCCCTTTCCTCGTAAAAAACTTGGATTCCAAGCTAATAACCCTAGTAAAACGGCCATAAACGCTGCTCCTCCGATATCGGAAGTGTTCTGTGTAAGGTGCACGATAGAGAACACGACCATAAAAACAGTAAAGAATCCTGCTATATGCTTTCTGAATTTAGGCAACCAAATAAGGACGCCCGCAGCAATCTGTAAGACACCAAGGACTTGCCAAACAATCGGAGAAATACTAGCCTCCAGTGAGCAAGGCGGCTCTAAAAAAGATAAAAATTTGTCTGCTCCAATCATTAAGAAACTAAAACTGCAAAAAGCGGTGATGATAGTTGTTAGATTCATTGTTTTTGTTTTTTATTATTAAAATTTCACATTGACTAGTAGAGAACTATTTAATTCGTTTTTAGGTATTTCCTTATTTGTTCTTCATCATTTGAATGGGAATGTATCTCAAATATTTTACTGTCAGAAACTCTGTACATTAATGTTCCAATACCATAAATCATATAATCATTAGGAATATTAAAATCTACGACTGAATTTGATTGATAATTTATGGTCGAATATCCTTCAAAATGCTTAATACTTTCCTTATAGACTTTGTATTTAGAAGCATCTAAGTAATTTTCTAATTGTGCCATTATTTTATCTTGTTGTTTTTTCATTTTGTTTTTTAATGAATTAAACTCAGTTGTTTTTTTATAAAATAATTAAACTTTTTCTAATAAATCACCCAATAGCCCCAATCAACTCCTTCGTATACTCAGCCGTCGGCCGCTCATAAATCTCCGTAGCATCCCCAATCTCCACTACCTGTCCATCTTTCATCACCATAATTCGGTCACTGATAAACTTCACTACTGACAAATCGTGAGAAATGAAAATATACGTCAAGTCAAACTGTTCCCTTAAATCAATCAATAAATTGAGAATTTGCGCTTGGATAGAAACGTCTAGTGAAGAAACACATTCATCACAAATCAAAAACTTAGGTTGCAAAGCTAAAGCACGGGCGATACAAATCCGTTGCCGTTGGCCGCCCGAAAATTCATGTGGAAAGCGCATAAAATGACTGGCATCTAAACCAACCGTTTTTAATAAGTCGATGGTTTTTTCTTTATATTGTTTGTCGTTTTTCCAAAGGCGATGGACTTTCATGGGTTCCATGATGGCTAAGCCAATGGGTTGAGTTGGATTGAGCGAACTATAAGGGTCTTGGAAGATGATTTGCATATCCTTGCGCAAATTTTTCCAAGTGGCATCATCTGCTGTTAGCAAATTTTGCTCATTGTAAATAATTTCACCTGATTGCGCTTTTTCTAAACCTAGAATGGTACGACCTAAAGTAGATTTACCACAGCCTGATTCTCCCACTAAACCAAACGTCTCGCCTTTAAATACTTCGAAGCTTACTTCATCGACCGCTTTGGTGTAATCAGTGACTTTACCAAAGAAGTTCTTTTTGGCAGGGTACCAAGTGGAGACATGCTTAATGGTCAAAATAGGTGGCTCACTATATAATTTGGCTTTTCTAGCAGCGACTTCTTGGGCATCTACTAGATAATCTGTCGCATCTCCTTTTTCAAAACCTTCGATGGTTGGCAAACGCTTTAGATGCTGGTTTAAAGAAGGACGGCATGCCAATAACCCCTTGGTGTAAGGATGTTGAGCATTTTCAAAAATACTTTTAACGGTGCCGCGTTCTACAATTTCCCCTTTTTTCATCACTAAAACTCGGTCAGCTATAGACCGTATAACCCCTAAATCGTGAGAGATAAAAAGGATAGATAGTTGATATTCGGCTTTTAATTCGTTTAATAATTCCAGAATGCCTTTTTGGACGGTGACATCCAAAGCCGTAGTCGGTTCATCTGCTATGAGTAGGGTAGGGCGACAAGACAGTGCCATCGCTATCATAATTCGCTGCTTTTGTCCACCTGATAGTTGGTGTGGATAGGCAGCAAAAATACGTTCTACATCAGGTAATTTTACTTTTTGGAAAAGTTGCAAGACTGCTGCTTTTGCAGTGGAAAAATCCATTTTTCTATGCAACTGCAAGACTTCTGCTACTTGTTTGCCACAGGTCATCACTGGATTGAGCGAAGTCATCGGCTCTTGAAAAATCATGGCTATTTTACTGCCTCTAATTTGCTCAATTTGCCCTTGACGTAATTTGCTTAAATCTACGGTTTGCGTACTCCCTCCGCCCTCTGCCTTCTGCTCTTTGCCAAACAAAATTGCTCCGTTTGGTACTTCTGCTATCGTAGGCAGCAATTGCATAATGGATAAGGCAGTGATACTTTTCCCTGAGCCAGATTCCCCTACGATTCCGATAGTTTCTCCTTTTTGGAGGGCGAAACTATTTTGATTGACGGCCTTGACAATGCCTGCTTCTGTTTGGAAGTGGATGGAGAGATTATTGATTTCTAATAGGTTATCGCTCACGATTTGTTTTTTATTTTTACCTGCTGACTTTAGAGGCTTTATAAAATCAAAATAAGTGGCTATGCTAGGAGTATGAACTAGCTAAAAGAGTACTAGAGGACTGTTTTAGTGCCGAGAACTGCAAAGCAGATGGGAATGCACCACGGATTTGACAGATAGAACGGGTTTATACTGATTTTTCTTTGTGGGTGTTCTATTATGCAAATGTACTATTCCCTAAAGTTAACTAATTTTTTAAAAATTAGCTATTTTCAATTCCGCTGCAATCATAATGATTTCTTCCATCATGGCTCTAATGTGCACTTCTGTGGTCAATGGATTGATAACCGTTAATCTTAAGTATCGAACGCCATTTACCTCAGAAGAGGAAATATAAAAATCGCCTTTGCGAACTATCGCATTTTGCAGCGCTAATTGAAAAGAATTGTCTAAACCAAATTTGGTATAGAGAAAGCAAAGAATATTTGACTCAGGTTCATAGGGACAAGAAAAATCAGGATGCGCATCAATGATTTGCTTGAATTTTTTGGTAATCGTATATTGATTACCCACAAATTGAGCTAAACCTTTTTCACCCTCAGCGGCTAATACCCAAAATAATTTTGTGGCAATGGCTGCTTTAGTACATTCTACCGTATGAGAAATGATGTCAAAACCGACCGCTTCTTTTTCATAAAAAAGATAACTGCCTTTTTGTTGGAAGGTCGTCGTTAAATTGCGGTAATCTTTGAATAATACAGCTGCACACAAAGTAGAAGTTCGCAACATTTTATGGGTATCCCAAACTAAAGAATCTGCTCGTTTTACCCCTTTTAGTAAATGCTTTTGGTCTGGTGAAACTAAAGCACTGGCACCATGTGCGCCATCGACGTGAAACCATAGGTTATTCTCTTCACAAAAATGTCCAATTTCGTCAATGGGGTCGTATAAGCCTGTAGCTGTAGCGCAAGCATTGGCAACTACAGCCATTACTCTTTTGCCTTCTTCTTTGACTTTTTTGTAGATTGGAATTAGGGTTTCTGGTTTAAGCACTTCCCATTTATTGACAGGAACGGAAACCATTGCTTTTTTACCCATGCCCATAATAGAAACCGAGCGAGCAATACAATAATGCGCTACTTCCGACCCTAAAACAACTAAATCATTTGGAGTGCCTTCCATCCATGCTTCTGGGGCAATATTTGCTCTTGCTGCGGATAAAGCAGTCAAATTGGCGACTGAGCCACCATGTGTTAATACGCCGCCACCACTTTCTTTTCCTTTTTTAAAATCTCCAAGATGACTGCCTTTAAACCAGCCTACTTTTTCCAACATCCAATTGATAACCACATGTTCTACCGCTGAACCTGCTGGCCCCATTTCATATATTGCCATAGGGTTGTTAATCACGCCATGCACAAAATCTGCCATACCTGATGCTACGTGCGGTACTGCTACCTGATGCCCGATGTATTGTGGATGATGCATATGCTGGGTGTTGGGCAAATAAGCATCTAGAAAATTACTGGCGCCTTCTGGGGTTAATCCACCTTCTTTTATCCACTTTTCTAGCTCCATATCTTGTGCTAGTTGACCAATAGGTTTCTGAACTAATACTTTGCCTTTTCCTGCTTGACTTTCAGCTAAATAATTTGCTAATTTTTGGACAACTACTTCGGCTACTGCTTTAAAATCTTGCGGTGTATTTTGCATTAATTATTATTTGATTCTTTCGGCAAAAGTACAAAGGGAAAACAATATTTTTGTAATATCATTTCTTTTATTAACTTTAAGGAAGAATTAAACCTTCCCTCCATTTAGTTCCCATCTATTAGACTATTTACAAACACGAAAGAACTTGTTTAAAAGCTAATCACTTGCATTGCAAGTTCGATTCAAACATTCTACACAAACATGAGAAAACTAAACATTTCATCTGTTCTAGCAGTGGGGCTAGCTTTTGCAGTGCTACTACTTACCAATTGGGGATTTAAACTTTCCGACGAAAAAGATTATATTATTCAACAAAATCAAGAATTATCTGCCCAAGTCAATGCTTTAGATGACCTAAAGATGGACTTGCAAGAAGAAGTTGATACTTTAATGAGCGCTTATGGTCAAGCAGTTAAAGAGAACGAATTATTGGAGAAATTGTTGAATAATACCGAACGGAAATTAACTGCTACAACTGCTAATTTTCAGCAATTTAGAATGGAATCTCAGCAAGCAATTCAATCTCTCAAACAGAGTATTCAACAATTGGTGAAAGCTAAATCTACTTTAGAAATAACTCTTCAAGAAAAGACGAAAACCAATGATGTACTATTAGAACAAGCAGGTATCGACCGAACTACTTTTAAAAATATTATGAGTAGTGCTGGCAATCAGGAATTGGCTTTTAAAGAGTTGAAAAAAGAGTTTGCGGTCATTCAAGAAAAACGCGCTGAATTGGCTCGAGCGAAGGCGGCTAAAAGATTATTGGTAAAGAAGACGAACCAAAAGCCTTCTATTGTTCCGAAACCATTACTGGCAACTGGCTTTCGAACGGAAACGGAAATGAAGAATGGAAAGTTGACGGCTAAAGCTAAAAGAGTGCGTAAAATCGTAGTTAGTTTCGACTTAAATGATGTGAATGATAGCTTCCTTGGGGAACAAGCCTTGTATTTGGTGATTAAAGATGCTGAAAAAAAGTTGCTCACCGAAGATGCCGAAACGGTAAAAGTTAATATCAAAGGCTTATTACAAGAAATTCGAGTTGTGAAAACGAGAACGGTGGATATCGAAAAGTCTCAAAGGATACATTTTAGATTTGAGGTATCTGATAGGCTAGCAGAAGGGTATCACCGAGTCGAAGTTTATTCAAAAAATGGTTTATTAGGAGAGACTAGTTTTAGAGTGGAGTAGTGTGGTGGTTATCTGTTGTCAGTTTGTATTCCATACTGACAACAGATAACTTTCCCAAAAAATGGACAGATTTTTAATTCGGTTTCAAATCAAAAATTAAAGAAATAACGTGAGAATAGGTTTGATTGCGTTGTTCTCCTACATCCGTAAAGGCATAGTCGATTCTAAACCGTTGGAGCTTTAACCCAATACCCAAATTGGGCTGAATAGTCAAGAAATCTGTGGTGTCAAAATTACTTTCCTTTTGAAAATTGTTGACCCCTAAACGTAAGAAAATCAGGTCTTTAAAGTCAAACTCAAACCCTACTGCTAAGTCTAAACTTACAGGGTCTGCACTTATCAACGTATTTCGTTTACCATCAGTAGTAGCTATCCAATCCATTTCTGCTAATAGATTCCAATTATCATTTAATTTGAAAGGTCGGGCAATACCCAAAGTGATTTGAGGTTTGGTTTTTTCTACAGAATTGATAGGTAAATCATTTCCAGAAAGAGATAGGATGTTTTTTTGTTCTTCTGATAGGCTGAACGACCAAGCATTAAAGGTGTTAGTCGCATCTTTAACGACCAAACCAAACCGCCATTTCTTACCAAAGTACAAAGCAGAAGCATCTAAACCAAACCCCCAAGAAGAGGCGAATGGACCTATTTGGCGATAAATAACTTTGGCATTACCTCCTACAAATAAATTTCCCTTTTTGGTATTAATTTTTTGAGCATAGCTACCGATAAAAGCATAGTCGGCAGCTGAAAAAGGAACGATATTATCGTAATTAATGGTGCCATCTGCTTCGAACAAACTTAAAGTATTCGGGATATCATCAATGCCAAATCGGATGACAGATATTCCGAACTTTCTGCTCTTACTGGCTAAAGGTAAAATTGCTCCCAAATAATCAAATTTGGCAACACCTGCAAATTGCTCCGTATGCATGGCGCCAAATTGAGGTGCTTTTAAGTCCAAAGCTCCTAATGCTGCTGGATTCCAATAGCCAGAAAACACGGAGTTGGTACTCGCTACCGCGGCATTTCCCATTCCTCTTGCTCTTGCTCCAATACCAATTGATAGAAATTCGTTGGAATATTTTTGGGCGTTAACTTCTGATAAAAAGGAAGTGGTAATTAATAGTAGTAAAATATATTTTATCAATTTCATTAAATGCAGTGTTGGTACTTATGTTACAAGCGACTTAAACGTATGTCTAAAGTTAACTTTCTAAACGAAGAATAATCGATGCTTATTCTTAATCAATTGTCTTTAACACCACAAATAACGTTATTTTTTACTTATCATTTAGACATGTTTGTCTTTGAAAACGATACCATATTCTTCCATCTCTTTTAATAAAGGCTCATATACTTCTTTCTGCATTGGGACATCCATTCCCATCTCCTTTATTTCTCCAAGCATTACTTTTTTTATCAAGATAGCCATTGGCAGGCCGACCACTTTGGCTAAAGCCGTGTCTCTACCATTTTTACCTTTTAATTCCATGGTGGAAATTAAGGTTTTTCGCGCTCCTTCCAGTACATAATCGTATTCGTGTTGCATCAAAACCAAATCTTTTTCTTTTGGTTTTAACGTCCATTTATCTAATAATACGGTTTCTAATAAAAGGGCAGGAGTAGCTCTATTAAATTTGATTCTTCTTTTACTAAACAAACCTAACCATTCTAATTGTTTCACTATTTTTGAGAAAGGAGTCGTTTTCAACTTATTTGCCATTCTTTCTTTTACAGAACCACCTGGTTCATTATCCAGATATGCTTCCATCCAACTGTGGAAAGTCATTTTTTCGGAATCGAGTATAGGGTAAGAACCATCCGTTAAGCCAATTTGAATCAATGCGTTCCAACCATCACAGAATCCGGGATACCTCAAAGTTGCTCTATAAATATTGGGAATATCCTTGAGACCAAAGACCTTTTTATGTAAAAGAGAATCTCTATTAGCGTAAGCTTCAAATTCGCCAACATTATGGATGTTGACCATTTTGTATTTTTGAAAAAGTTGGTGGTAGGGAATATGTTTTTTCTTTCCTTTTTCTAAATATTGCGCAGTGCCTTGTCCCATCAAAACCAGATTTCTCGGATTCCAAGTAAATTTAAATTTCCACGGATTATCTTTTAAATCTTCTGGTGCTATCAAGCCGCCACCATAGGACCGAAAATTTGTGACTTTTCCTCCTATCGCTCTAATATCATCTAGGCGTTTTTTTGCGGCGATATGTTCTAACCCCGGGTCTAAACCTCGTTCTCCTGTGTAAACGAGTTCTCTATCTCTCGCCTCGTCTCCTAAGCGATATAATTCTTTAGAAACATAAGAAGATGTGATAAAAGGCTTTTGAAATTTGATGCAATCGTGGGCTACTTCCAAATGTAAATGTGCAGGCAATAAGGACACTACGGCATCAGTTCGTGCTAAGTGGTCTTTTCTATCATTATTTTTAGTCACATCTAACCAAATCGCTCTAGCATTAGGATAGTTCTTTACTTTTGCTTTTGCCAATTCAAGATTGGTATCCGCAACGGTAATGAACCAATTATGAATAGCTGCTTCCTTGCATAAATAATCTATTAATACGGTAGAAGAACGACCCGCTCCGATAATTAGAATTTTATTCATTTGCTCTATTTTTTAATTATATTATCTGGTTGTAGGTCTATATCTGGTTAAAGGCTATTTATTAGGATTGGTAGTTTTGTCTTGAAAAACTCAATATAAATACTATTTAAGAAAAAAAACAATGTTTTGATAGATACTTTTTTTGTTTAATATTGCTATCTTTTTATTTATACACTCGTATAGATTTTTATTAAACTTAAAATATGAAGAAAAAGAGTTGTCGATTGGAGTGGAAAGTTGCTGGAAAGTTGAGTGACTTATCTAAAAAAGATGCCAAACTATTAAAACTGGCTACCTCTACTTTAGCTAATGCTTATGCTCCTTATTCCAAATTTCATGTGGGGGCAGCTATTTTATTGGATAACGGTAAAATGATAGGTGGCAGTAATCAGGAGAATGCGGCCTATCCAATGTGTCTTTGTGCAGAGCGAGTGGCATTGTCCGCTGCTGCATCTCAATACCCAAAGATGTTAATCAAATCCATGGCAATTACCGTCAAAGCACCTAATCAAGTCGTGCAGCAACCTGCTATGCCTTGTGGGTCTTGCCGACAAGCTTTATGTGAGATGGAATTCCAACAAAAAAAAGACATTAAGCTGGTGATTAGAGGAGAAGAGGGTGTTATTTATATCTTCAAATCTGCTAAGGATATCTTGCCTTTTTCTTTTGACGCAAGTTTTCTTTAAAAAAAATGAACATCGGAGTTGCTATTCTCGTTACTATTATGCAAAATTACCGTCATAAAAAAGAATATTTTATATAAGATACCCATCGTATTATCTGTTTTATTGTCTAAATTGACAAACAGCACTGTAAATATTGATTAATATTGAAAATAATTACTTCCCAAATTCTTATTACCCTTATATTTGCAAATCTATTTTATCACAAGATTTAAATGATACTTATTCGCTGATTACGAAAAGCCGTAATTGGTATGAAATTTCGTTGTATACAATGGTTTCATTTTAAATCAAATCAAAAATTTAGTAAAAATTTATGTTAGAAGGTACAGTTAAATGGTTTAGTCTAGAAAAAGGTTATGGATTCATCAAACGCAAAGGCGGCGGTAAAGATGTATTTGTCCATATCAACGAAGTATTAGATTCAGGCTATAAAACACTTTATGAAAAAGAAGAGGTAGAGTTCGAAATAGTAGAAAATGAACGTGGTCAAATTTGTGCGACCAATATTACTGCATTTGAGTATGTAGATGACTAATCATTAGGTTTGAACAACCATTGATGATAAAACTGCACCTAAGCATTCAAGTAATAATCTAGAAGAGTAGAAGGAAGCAGCGACAAGTTTGGTTTTAGGGTTATTTCTTCTTTCCCGTTTGATTTAAGAATAACATTTCTATAGTAGATAAGGATACAAGTATTTATTTAGCCACGTCTTTTAAATGGTATTAGATAGAGGGCTCTTCTCATCTCTGATTTATAAGTTTATTTAAAAAGTCTTTCCTTATTTTAAGTATACAAACAACTTTTCTTTTAAAAAAAATCACTGATTGACATCTGATTAACAAAAAATCAAAATTCACTTTTCCTAGGAATATACCTAAGAGTATGTCTAGACCTGCAAGCGGGTGGGGGCTATAACCTCCCTGAAATCTTAAACCCATTAGGAGTTGGCACTTAATTATTTATACATTTTGC
>CALJVJ010000277.1 GCA_937974625.1 uncultured Saprospiraceae bacterium | reverse complement strand
AAAGGGGGAAAACATCGTGCTTATTTGAAAAATCTGTTTAAAATTTTAAAATCGTGCTCATTTAAAAAACTGAACTTAAAAGCTCTGTTTGAAGCGGGGTGGTGAAGTAAACAATTACTTTTATTACTCAGTATAGATTACTCGAAAAGGTTTTATTTGCTAGGCCTTCTACCTTCAAACCATCTACCGAATTAATTCTAGGATATTTTAATTCTTCAAAAAAGAAATCTGCTGAATATGCGCTTCATTCACTATCGTCAACTGATACATCCCTGTTTCTAAACCATTGGTAGATATAGTCGAAACTCCATTAGATAAATCTATTTGACCACTAGTCATTAACTTTCCTTGTACATCGTGAATGGTATAGTCTGTGATTTTCCAAATTTGATTGAGGACCTCCAAAGTCAATATATCGCTTACAGGATTTGGAAAAACTTTGAAAGTAGACAGCGTGTTCAGTTCATCAATAGAAACTGTCTTCGCGAATTTATAGACTTTTGTTCCTCTACCGCCAAGCGTCAAATCAAACTGCATTTTACCGTTGTCCAACTCGGTATTAATTGGAGACTCATCTGATAAGCGGTCCAATAAAATCCAATCGCCATTTGCGAGGTCGCTATTTTCAATTGTTAACTGAATATCTCGGATAACGGAGGTACTCGTATTATGCATCACTAAAACCGATTCTCCTTCATATTCTCGTAAAAAAGCAAATACCTTATCTTCATTGGTAGGCACCGGAACATAACTACCGACTTGCAATGCTTTTTCGTTATTTCTTAAGTGAATTAATTTTTTATAAGTGGTCAATAAAGAGCTTGCATCTGCTTGTTCCCTTTCTACATTAAACCTTGGATAGCCACCATGTACTGCGCGCCACGGCGTTCCAGAAGTGAAACCAGCGTGTATATTTCCATTCCATTGCATGGGGCGACGGATATTTTCGTCTGGTTTTACGCCAGACATACCTATTTCTTCGCCGTAATATAAGTAAGGGATACCGGGCAAAGTCAAATAAATAGAAGCAGCTAACTTGACCTTGTTTTCATCATTATCAAAACTGTTCATGATACGGTTTTGGTCATGATTGGCTAAAAAAGTACCATATTGCAAGTGCGGGTAGATGTTGTACATTTTTTGCATTTGTTGGTATAAGTTCTCGGCTTTTCCATCATTGGCGGAATACATAATATTTCCTGCTAAATCAAATTCAAAACAATAATCAATACGGTCATTTTTGACATAATTAATCACCGTTTCTGTATTGGTCCATGCTTCTCCAACGGCAAATGCTTCTGGATTAGCAGCTTTTATTCTCGAAGTGAACTCATTCCAAAACATATAAGTACTTTGGGTATCTTCCTGTTTTTGCCCTTCTTCAATCATAAACTTAACTGCATCTAATCGGAATCCATCAATGCCTACTTCCTCTAACCAAAAATCTGCTGCGTCAAAAATGGCTTCTTTTACCTTAGGTTCTTCCAAATTTAAATCTGGCATGCCATCCCAGAAAACACCGTAGTAATAATCGCTATTCTTTTTGTGCCAAACTTGTTGTCCCCATGGGCCGCCATACCCAGGGTCATTCTCTGACCATCGATAGTAATTTCTAAATTCAGAATTAGGACCCGTAGAAGCCTCTTTAAACCATTCGCTTTGACTAGAATTATGATTAATTACCCAATCAATAATCACTTTAATCCCTCTTTTATGCGCTTCATCTAGGAATTCTTTAAAATCATCCATGCCGCCATATAATTCTTTAACGGACTGATAATCAATGACATCGTAACCGTGATAACTACCCGACTCATGGATAGGCATTAACCAAATACCTGTGATGCCTAAATCGTCGGTGGTGTTGGGGTCACCGTCATTTAAGTAGTCCAGTTTTTCTATAATTCCTTTGAAATCTCCAATTCCATCGCCGTCACTATCTTTAAAGCTACGCACAAAAATTTCGTAAAACACCGTCTCATTCCACCAAGGAATATCACTGGTATTTCGTTCTAGAACATTGACATATTCTTCTGAAACAACCGTGTTGGTTTTCTCACCTTGAGAAACTCTTAAACGGACACTATAGGTTCCCGGTGTATCATAGCGCACCACTGGATTTTTGTCCGTTGAAGTATTTGGGGTGCCACCTTCAAAGACCCATTCCCAGCTATCCACATTACCTGAGGAACGGTCGCTAAAAGTGATGATACCCTGCTCATAAAACTCTCGTAAGCTACCATTAAAATCTGCGATTAAATCAGCATTAGGTGGGGTGTCATTGTTGTACCAATGAAACAAAACTTCTCCATCATCACCTACTGTATGCATACGGTCATTACCAACCCCTGGAAATTCTTCTCGACCATCCCATTGCCCATTTAAACGGAATTTATAACCATGATTATCTCCAGCCGTAAAACCCCCAATGGTTAATTCATAAACACCATCTCCATCATCATCTTGAAATCGGCCAGAGCCATTCCATCCATTAAAAGAACCTGCCACTTCTACCCATTCACTATTTTTATCAAATTTGCCTTGTTCAATTTGATAACTCATATCCACTTGAAAAGTGATATTTACCTGAGCAGCAATAGGTAGATAAAATGATATTAATAATATAGAAAAAAATGTTAATTTTAAGCTTCGAAGTTTCATCGTTAAAATGTTTTTGATTACGATACTAATTAATCGCTTTAGAATTATAGTCATCCAAAAAAGATAAATACTTGATTTTTAGACGGGACCAAGTTAGAACAGCTATCTAGGAACAAGTTTATAAAGGTGGCGGCTGCTAGTTGCTTTACTGTCTGACCGGAGGGAGTTTAAAGCAACTAGAATTTTTTGTTTCTTTTTTTTTCAATGAAAAAAAGAAAAGAAAGTCTAATTTAAAAACTCCAGAATTATTCGATTACCTGAAATTTATATTAAATAATTTTCAAAGCGAGAACAGCTCCTAGAAAAGCTTCTAATGTTGTATTAATGTATGAAAAACTAAAGATTGAGGCAGTAATTTTTTGTAAAGAAACTAAAAATTATAGAATAAAATGCGAATCTATCAACAAACTTTTGTCATATTATTGACCCTTCTCCTATCCCAATTCAGCTATGCACAAATAGCCTTTTCCGATATCTCCAACACAGTAGGCACCTTACAAAATGGAGGATTTAATATTGGCGTTTCTATCTGCGACTACAACCAAGACAACCTAGAAGATTTTTATGTGGTATGCCGAACAGGACCGAATCATTTTTACAAAAATCTTGGCGACGGCGTGTTTATGGAAATGGGTGCTGAAATGGGCTTAGATTTTCGAGGAAATTCCCGTATGGCAGTATGGGGTGATTTAAATAATGATGGATTTGAAGAGGTGTATGTTGGTAATATGAATGAGGCAGATGTCTTGTATTTTAATAATGGAGACGGCACTTTTACGGACATTACTTTAGCTGCGGGCATCACCAATGATAGCCGAGTATTTTCAGCAAACATGGTGGATGTGAATAAAGATGGTTGGTTGGATATTTACATTTCTAATTCTCAAAGTGA
>CALJVJ010000276.1 GCA_937974625.1 uncultured Saprospiraceae bacterium | reverse complement strand
TAATTAATTCGGTAATTTAAGAACATCTTTTTCATTATCGTATACTTTTATGAAATTGAGAACGCTGGTATTGCCCTACCAAAAATAAAAAATGTTCGGTATAGAAAAAATTTTATTCAAAAATAGAGTATGAGCATAATTACCTGTTCTCTTTGTAATTGAGACTTTCTTTTTTAAAGAAATCCAATTAAACAATATTGTTAAAAACTTTCAATTTCCATAATTAATTTTGCACCATAGCTTTTATTAAAAATAAAAATTCACAAAACACAGGAAGCGAAAAATCATTTAATTCGTTCTAACAACAAGTAATTATTTTCCCACAACAGTAAATATCCTTTATCCGCTTCCTTTCAGTCAGGATTACAAAAAAATCATAAAATATCAACTCAAAAATTTTGGGCGTCATATGGTCATTCATATAGCCTCAAGGATATTACCTTTTTCATCAAATTAAATACAATTTTTTTTAATCAAATTAATGATAATTATGAGATGTAAACTTACCCTAAGTCTTTTTTTCCTACTCTCCATGAGTTTGAGTGTATTTGCTCAACAAACGGTGAGTGGAAAAATCATAGACCCTGACGGGGAAACTATGATTGGTGTTAACATTCTGGAATCTGGAACCTCTAATGGTACAGTAACCGATTTTGATGGAAATTATACCATCAATGTTGCTGGACCAAATTCTGTTTTAGATATTTCCTATACTGGTTACTCAGGTATGAGTGAAGTTGTTGGTAATAGAACAACAATTGATATTACCATGAGAGAAGATGTAACTATCCTAGAACAAGTAGTTGTTTCTGCCCTAGGTTTCAAAGAAAAGAAGGACGAATTAGGTTCGACCGCTTCTATTGTCCAAACGGAAGATATTGTTCGGTCTGGAGAATCTACTTTCTTAAACTCTTTAGGTGCCAAAGCTTCGAATGTACAAATCTCTAGGTCTAATGGCGACCCTGGTTCAGGTACAACGATTAGAATTAGAGGAGCCAATAGTATTTCAGGGTCTTCTAGCCCACTGGTTATTTTAGACGGGATTCCAGTTTCTAATGGAAACTCTTATGGTTCTGGTAGTAGTCGTTCTGGAGGGGTTTCCCAACAGTCTAGATTAAATGATTTGAACCCTAATGATATCGCATCAGTTCAGATATTAAAAGGTGCTTCTGCTGCGGCTTTATGGGGTTCTAGAGCAGCCAATGGCGTATTGGTTATTACGACTAAAGATGGAAAAGCAGGAAAAGTAAAAATCGATTATACTACTTCTGTTTCTTTTGACCAAGTGCATGAAAAATATGATTTGCAAACAACTTGGGGACAAGGTAGAAGTGGAAGTTATGGTGCTACTCGAGCGGAATCTTGGGGAGATTATATCCCTGATAGATCTGGTGGAGCAGATGATGTAGACCAATCAGGACAATTTTTTGAAGCAGCGAACGGCACTAAGTATTATCCGATTGATAATAAAAATTCTACCCAAACATTTGTAGATTCAAATTGGGACCAAGCTTTTCAAACGGGTGGGTTTACTCAGCACGATTTAGCGATTAGTGGTGGTGGTGAAAAAACGAATTTCTTTTTTAGTTTAGGTCGATTAGACCAAGAAGGAATTGTTAGAGGTAGTAATTATGATAGAACGAATATTCGATTAAATAGCAAATCCGTTTTAGCAGATTGGCTAACCGTTTCTACAAAAGCAGGATTCACCAATTCTTATTCCAATAGAATTCAACAAAACTCTAATACTGGTGGTTTATTATTAGGTTTATTACGTACCCCACCAGATTTTGACAATCGGGATTATATTGGTACTTATACTAGTAATAGTGGTGCGATTACTCCTTTAAGACATCGTTCTTACAGAAGGTATTTAGGAAATACAGGAAATCCAACTTATAACAATCCTGGTTGGACGGTATTTGAACAAACTTCTGATACTAGAGTTAATCGCTATACCTTTTCAGGGGATATCGATATTAATCCAACCAGTACTACAACTATTAAGTTAAGAGGTGGTGTGGATGGCTACGATGATAACAGAGTTTATTTTTTCCCGATTAGTTCTGCTTCTAGAGTGTCAGGAAGACTTGATGAAGAATCGCTTGGACGTTTGGAAACTAACTTTGATGCCATCGTTAGAAATAATTTCCAGATTAATTCAGATGTTTCTTTCCAAGCTACAGTAGGTTGGAATTATAATGACCGAAGGTTTAAACGAACTTCTGCTTCTATCGTAGGTTTTGGTGCTAATGTACGTAAGCCAACATCAGATTTAAATGCAGCGGCTGAGGCTTCTCAATATGATAATAGTAGAGTCAATATTCGTTCAAATAGAGGATATGCTGTTTTGAACTTTGACTTATTCGATAAATTGTATGTGAATTTAACGGGGTCTTTAGAGGCTTCTTCAACTGTTAGAGGTCAATTTTTCTACCCATCAGCAGATGTCGCATACCAACTAATTAATCCTTCCAACTCAAGAGGAATTTTAGATTTTGCTAAAATCAGAGCATCCTATGGTAAAGTAGGTATCCAAGCACCTGCCCACAGATGGGAGACGTTGGCAGAAGGTGGCTTCTCTTATAGCTCTTACTCTGACCCTTTACAGATTGCATTATTCGGTGGTGGATTCCGTTTGGATGACGATAAAGGTAACCCAGATTTAGAGCCTGAAATCAAGACAGAATTCGAAATTGGTACGGACTTAAGAATGTTCAACGAAAAGTTGAGTTTGGGCATGACTTATTACCAAAATAAGATTACTGGAATGATTATTCAAGTTGATTTGAGTCCTTCTTCTGGTTTTGATACACAGACGTTGAATGCTGCAGAAATGGAGAATAAAGGATTTGAATTGGAAGGAGATTATTCTATTTACAAAAAAGGAGATTTTGATATTGGTGCATTTGTTAACTGGGGTTTTAATAGAAATAAAGTACTGGATTTAAGAGGTACAGAAACGATTAATTTAACTGCAGGTGCTTCTGTAAGTTCTCGTGCCATTGTTGGTGAACCTTTAGGTATTCTTTATGGTACTTCTAGTCAAGTGGATGATGCAGGTAACTTTATTTTAAATGAAGATGGATTCCCTCAATTAACGGCTAGACCAGTTCCTTTGGGTGACCCTAATCCAGACTGGAGAGGTGGTTTAGGATTAAGAGTAAAATGGAAAGGTTTATTTGCTAATGCTTTAATCGAGCATTCTCAAGGTGGCGTCTTCTCTCCTAGAACACTTTGGGTATTGAGAAGATTTGGTACGACTAACGAAACAGCTAATCGACTTACTTTGACACAAGATTTAGTGAATTATGCGGGTAATACCATTCCTTCAGGAACAGTTGTCAGAGGTAATATCGAAAACTTTGGTGGTGGAGATGTCTTATTAGATGAAAGTTGGTACAGAACGGGTATCGGTGGAGGTTTTGGTGATAACCAAGCATATAACTTCTCTATTTTTGATGCGACTTTTACTAGATTTAAAGAATTGAGTCTTGGGTATGTATTTAATGGAAAAGAGCTAAGAGAAAAGACTAAATTAGGTTCTGTTACGGTAACTTTCACAGGTAGAAATTTATTCTTATTGGATGATATTCCAGGTGTTGACCCTGAAATCAATCAATTTGGTGTTAGTAACGGTTTTGGTTTGGATTATTTTACTAATCCTAGTACAAAGTCTTTCTTGTTCTCTGTGAGAATCTCTTATTAAAAAGCATTAAGTGATGATGAAAAAATAACTCCGTCCCTTTGCATTTTGCCTTAGCTTCCTAATTCTAACCAGCAGAGCTGTTTAGAATTAGGAAGCTAAAACAAAATGACGGACTTATTTTTTCATGGTTACTAAAACATTAAAATTAATTTTGAAATATGAAAAATATTCTTAAAAATATATTTCTCGTGATGCTTATTTCCCTAGTCTCCTGTGAAGGTCTAGTGGAAGACATCAACTTGAATCCTAATAATATCGCCGTAGATGAAGTAGAAGCTACTTCCTTTTTAACGGGTATCCTTTTAGCCAATACTTCGGAGCACGTATCACATGTTAATCGAATCTCAGGTTTGTGGAGTGGTCAGTTAGTTGGCTACACTTCTCTTTATTCTAATATTTATGGATATAATATCTCTACTGCGGAGTCTGTTGACCCATGGTCTAGAGTTTATATCGCCATCATTCCAAATGCACGTCATATTCAAGCGGCGGCACCGAATGATGCCCTATTGCAAGGAATTACTAAAACAGTAGAAGCAATGGCTGTAAGTACCGCCGCTTCTCTTTTTGGAGATGTTCCTTATTCGCAAGTCAATTCAGAGGTAGAAGACCCTGCATTTGAAAGCCAAGTAAGTGTACTCAATGCAACTTTAGCTTTATTAGATGAAGCCATTGGTGATTTAAGTAGTGCTTCCTCTAGGTCTTTATCAGAAGATATTTATTTTGGAGGAGATGCAGATAAGTGGAAAGCTGCTGCTAATACCGTAAAAGCTAAAATCCACATGTGGATGAGAGATTACGGTGCTGCCTATGCTGCTGCTCAAAATGGTATTGCTTCTCCTGATGGAAATTTACAGCATATTCCAAGAGGGGATGCCGCTGTTAATTCTGGTGATAAAAACTTATTTTTTACTCCTATTGCTGGTTCGAGAGCTGGTGATATTGGTTCAAGGGATAGCTACATGATGGGAATGTTGGACGCTAGTTCCGATACTTATAGAGGGAATGCAAAAACAGATGAGGCTGCTAGATTAGGATATTATACGATATTAGAATCTTCTGCTGGTGAGAATTTAGGTTTTGCGAATCAATTTGAACCTCAAGACATCGTGTCTTTCCAAGAAAATCACTTGATTTTAGCTGAGGCTGGTGCCAGAACAGCAGGCTTTGATAGAGGATTACAACACCTAAATGAATATAGAGCTTATTTAAATGCAGGTGGTGATGTGAATGCCAATTTCCAAGATATGGCGCACGTCTATATGGACTATGAAGCGGCTGATTTTGAAGCTGGTGGTATGGAAAATGCAGACAATGTTAGTGCAGATAAAGCCTTATTAAGAGAAATTATTGAAGAGCGATATATTTCTGGATTTGGGATGTTTATGCCTTTTGATGATGCCAGAAGATTGCGAAAAGGAGAAAGTGACTTAATTGTACCTTTCCCTTTAAATACCTCATCTGCATCAGCTTATCCAGAACGTTTCCCTTATTCTGACGATGAATTGAATACCAATGGCAATGCACCTAGTGATGACCCCGGAATATTCGTGAAGACAGAGGTGAATCAATAATTCGTGAATAGTGATTGGTAATTAATAATTAGTGACCCATCGCTTAAGCAATATTAAAATTAGAAGGAGGTTCTTTATAAGAGTCTCCTTCTTTTATTTTGAGGCTAATCAATCAATGAAAACTTAAATTTTATTACCTTTCGGATAAAATTAAAATTATGATAAAACATAAATTTGTCCTACTTCTCGGATTCGTTTTTTTTACAACTATCAACCTTTTAGCTCAAAATACGACTCCCAAAAAGGTCCTTTTTGTAGGGAATAGCTACACCTATTTCTGGAACTTACCTCAAACTGTGCAGGCAATGGCTAAAGCCAATAAGGTAAATCTAACCACCCGCCAGTCTACCAGTGGTGGCGTTCATTGGGGACATCATTGGAGAGGAGAACGACAATTAAACACACAAACTATTATCAAAGAGGGTGATTTTGATGCTATTGTTTTACAGAATCATAGTATGAGTGCGATTAATCGGGTAGATTCGATGTTTCATTATGGACAAAGGCTTTGTAAATTAGGCAAACAGAAAGGCGCTCAGATTTTTCTGTACATGACTTGGGCGAGAGAATGGGACCCCTATATGCAAGCAACTATTACTAAGGAATACACTAAATTAGCAGAAAAACTGCATGCTAGGATTGTTCCTGTTGGGCCAGCTTGGGAACGTGCTCGGCAACTACGACCGGGATTCCCTTTATATGACGAAGACCGCAGTCATCCTTCTGCTTTAGGCACCTATTTGACAGCTTGCGTATTTTACGGCATCTTCACCAATCAATCACCAGTAGGTTTACCTCAACGACTTACCGCTTTTGATAAAGATGGAGAAAAAATTTACTTGACCATTCAATCAAAAGAAAATGCCTTGTTTTGTCAGAAGGTAGCAGCAGAGATAATAAATGAACTAATTGATTAATCAAAAAAAAAGGAACAGCAACATGAAATCCAAAAAGGAACTAAAGGCGAGTTATAAAGAAATGAAATTCCCAATGGGAGTTTTTCAAATTAAAAATAAAACAAATGGTAAAATACTAATTGATAGTAGTTTAAATATGCCTGCAAAATGGAATCG
>CALJVJ010000275.1 GCA_937974625.1 uncultured Saprospiraceae bacterium | reverse complement strand
CCATTCGTTAAATCCTTTTTTTCTATTTGTATCGAATTATAACCAGTTGTTCCTTCTTGTTTAATAGTTTTCAAAACTCTACCCATTTCATCTCTTAGAATTAACTGGACTTCAGCTTCACCTGGTAAGTTGAATCCAATTGCCGTTTTGTGGTGGAATGGATTTGGCTGGTTCTGGAATAATTCAAATTTATCATCAGAAAGTGGGGTAGTAAAGGTCAATTGAATGTCCATTAAATTGCCCTCCTCACCAATACGGGTTCCTGCGGAATACGCTTCGATAGGGGTTGGTCGATTGATTAAGCTTAGTTGCTCACTTAACTTTCCATCTTTTAAAGCAGTAAACTTGATGTAGAAAAGCATGGTTGATGACTGCTCATTGCCACCCCTAATGTTTATAGGTGCATTCCAACTAGTCGTAATCATGCCTTCATCCATTTTGTGTAAACCAAAGTTTTCAACTCCTACCAATCCACTATATAGTTTTTCTAATCGTAGATTATCAAATGCTAAAGTAAATTGATACCCTTGGATGGTAGCTAATTGGGTAGTGTTGAATTCAACGGTATAAGTTTGACCTGCTTTTAATACTTTGTCCTCGGTTGTGATTTCAAATGTATTGTTAGTGGTTCTGTCCTCAGCTTGTTCCAAACTATTGGCTCTAGCATTGCCGTTGACATCTCCGATTTTTATGGCGACGAAGTCCATTTCCATATCCTGTTGTAAATCATCTATCTGAATGACTTCTGGGAAATTCTCGGTTAAAGGTTGTGTCGTTGTGAATTCATAAGCTGCATCTACAAAACGCCAACTTTCATTATTATTAAAGTCTGTTTTAATATTCAAAATCAATTGCCTGATTTGAACCATATCAAAGGCAGTAATTGTACCTGATTTATTGGCATCTGCTGCTATCATTTGATAAGGATTGTCAAACGCTGTGATACCTAAGATATGCTTAGAAATTAGCACTAAGTCAAACGTACTCACCCCGTTTAATGGGTGCTCATTCTTTTGAGGTTGGATAGTATATGACTTATTCATCGCCAACTCGAAATTGTAGACCCCATCTGTTTGAGTCATCATTGAACTGGTACTTGCCCCGATAGCTATCGGGGTAACTTGAACTTCCTCCACCGTTTGTTGCTTCCAATCCATGATAGTGCCACTGACTATTGCCATTTCTGATTGGGCGGATTCTTTCGTTTCTAAAATTTGGATGTATGTTAATTGCCCGACATTTTCATAATCAGCCCCGATATTTAATGGGGTAATGGTTTTTGGAGCAGTCACCATACCATGTATATTTTCCTCTCTTACAATCTTAACAGCTGTTTGGTCTGACTCATAGTTACACCAATTCGTAATGGTAAAAGTTCTAATAACCTTTTTACAATTGTCCGCTGTCGAAGTAAAGATTTTTTCTTCTACTTCGTACCCCATTACATCACAAGCACCGTTAGTAATTAAAACTTCTGAATCTGGTATCTTATCTTCACATACGCCTTTCCAGTCAACTGGTAAAGTAATAGTCCAAGCTGCTTTTGATTCGATGTTAATGTTTTGTATAGCCCAATTAGACGCACTTCCTTTTCCATCCCAATCAATAGCTCGGTATCTACGTTTGATAGTTGCTATACCACATGCTTTTTTAATCAATTGGTATTGTTGTTCGATGACTAAATTACCACAAGCTACATTATCCGAACATTTTGGATTGCCGTATTTAGTATTGAAATCAATAACCTGTTCAGGTGTCAGGTTTATCCATTCCGTATCCTCCATTTTACCATTTTCATTGGTATCCGTTGTCAATAATCCGCTGCCTATATGCTCTTCATCACAAGTTCCTGTCCTATCAGATAAATTACCACAAATTGGTGCAATCTTATCTTCCACATCGACGGTCAGCCAGCAGGTATTTTGGTTACCATTAATATCCGTTACCCTTAGGTATACCCTTGTTGTTGCGTAGGTATCTTTACAATCAAAAGCTACTATAGAATCCCAGTTAACTTCATCTCTGCTAATTTCATATTTAGCGATACCACAAGCATCGTAAGAACCGCCCTCTATATCACGGTAATGTAATCGGGTAGCGTCTTGCCCGAGACTTAGTTTGATGTTATCCCCACAAATAGCCGAAGGTTTTGTTACATCTTTTGATAATAGTATCTGCGTTAGCGTATCATTTATCAATTGCTCGTGACAAATATCTGCTGCTATCCATTGCAATTCAAAAGAATCATTGGCTAAAGTAGCCCACTCATTTGTAGGAATAGCCCATCTATTGCCATTTTCAATTCGACTTACTTTATCTAATCTGACTAGAGGAATAGAACAGTTATCTTGTGCTTTTGGTGTCGCTATTTGATGAATATCATAAGTGCAACTATTATGGTCTAGTTCTATGGTTATGACTGCTTCATTAGACTCAAATTTTGGTGGATTGGTATCTAAAAATTCGACTAAGGTCGTATCCACTGCCTTTGGGCTACTTTCAGCATCACACCAGTCCAAAATAGACCAGTATCGGAATAATTTTTTACCACAGTCCGTTGCTGGTATGGCAACATCTGTTTTTTGTAAAATGTACCCACAGATATACGTTTCTGTACTTAGGGAAATGGTATCTGATGGTATCAATTGACCATTTTTCCATTGTCCTATTTGTAACCCAGGTTTTGCTCCAATCGAGGTGTTTTCTCCATCACAGGTTAGTTTTTCATCCTTTGTCTTAACCAAATTGTCTAAAGATGGACGAATAAATACGACTGTTTGGATTGCCGTTGTGCTATTTCCACAAGCATCAGTTGCTAACCATTCGACTGCTACTTTGGTCGTGTCACATACTTCGCTGCCTTGCGAAATAATCGTTGCGCCTTTAAAGTCTACCGTCGGTTCCGCACAATTATCCACAGCTTTTGGTTTTGGTAAACCAAGTCCCTTTTCTGTTAAGTCAATTTGACAAACGACAAAGGTATCGATTGTTGTAACCTCCAATATCCAAGGTTTGGATTTGTCTGTGATAGCTACTTCGACGGTGCATTTTTCTGCTTTTGTTCCATTATTACAGAAAGAAAGTGCTAAACCCTCATAATAGCGCCGTTCGATAGTCGCATTGATTAATCCACCGCATTCCCCTAACATCTCTTTAGAAATGATTGGATATTGCCCATTTTTTCCACCACCACTTACGGTTTGTTTTTCGCCTTTTTTGTTTACGTATTCCATCGTAATGTGGTAATACATCGTGTCGGTAATGGTGTCGCATGGATTTTCTAAAAAGTCATCAGGTGAAAGCGCTACGGAACAACCAGAACCAAGTGGAACGGTTACTTTATCATTGCAAACTAAATTTGGCCCATGTACGCTTATTACTGCTTGGTCCGTTTTAGCGGTATCTGTTTTTAATTTGTATTCAATGCGGTATTCGCCAATGGCAAAAGTATCTTGGAAATTTTTATTATAAGCCAAAATGGTATCCACACAAAGTCCATTATGTCTATCATATATTCTAACTAATTGACTGTCTTGAATAGCACTACAATTAGAAGTAACAGTTGCAGGATTAATGGTAAATATTTGATAAGTTGCGGTACAGGTTAATTTAGCTTGTAGGTCATTAGGTGCGATTAGGGTTGTTTCGTCTGTCGTACAAGTATTTTTGGCAATCCAACCTGTTCCTTTCCTGCGGTCACCATTGGTTTTAAATTGGAAAGTTAATGAACCTGTAGGATTGATAGAAGGTTGGCAACTTGCCGCTACCCAACCATTGGTTTGACTAACTCCTGCACCACTATATTTCCCTAATAAATTACTCAAAGTATCAGGACCATCGAAGACATATAAGGTATCTCCTGCTGCCAAGTCGAAGTGAGTGAAAGTCGTCATTACAGTCTGCCACTGATTCGATGGATGAATAGTGTGCACATTATTTCTAGGTGCACTGTCCGCATATAATGCGGCATCCTCAGACCCTTCACTTCTAAATTCACAACCGTCACAGTTGCTTAAGGTAGAAACTGCTGGTGTCGTATTGCTGGCATTGATAATGTCTACACAGCCCACCGTTGGTGGTGCGGGAGTACCTGTAGGCGTAGTAGGCGGAATAATGACTCGACAAGAATTTTCAGAAAAGCAAATATTACCTACTGCAAAACTATCTTTTCCGTTGCTTATTTTTCCGTTATAGCCGATACCGTCTTGATGTTTGATGTCTAAGACATATTTGTAAAAAATACCTTCTTTTTCTACTGCAATAAAGCTAGTTCCCAAGTCGACTAGACTATTGGTAGTAGATAAAATGCCATTATTTTCAACTAAGGTCCAAGTCTCATTTGGAATAGTAGATAACACCACTATCTGCTCGTTGAAATTACCCGTCGAATTGAAGAAATTATCGAACTCACATTCACATGGATTGTAAATTCTAGCGGTATTGTATAAAACGTTCACTTTTAGTTCTGCTGAATTATTACAACCATAGGTATCGTCAGCGGTGACTGTATAAGTTCTGCTTTCTGTTGGGGTAATTCGAACTGTTTTGCAGGTGTCGCAATCTATTTCTAGGTTGGGCGTCCATTTAAAATGTTCCCCACCACTAGCTGTTGCTGTTATGGATTGTCCAAAATAAAGGGTCTGTACACTTGGCGTAATAGCTACTTTTGGACAAGGAACTAAGCATATATTAATTGTCGTATCACATTCTCCAAAGGTCAAGGTGGTACATTCTGAGAAGCCAGCTCTTTGTTCTATGATTCCTAATGGCGTAGCGTCTAATGCCAATCTATGACTAGCTGGAGGGACAAATTGAACCATATAATCACCTGCTGGTAATCCGTCAAATTCATAAACTCCATCTGTATCGGATAGGGTAGTGGCAATGGCATTTAAGGTGTCATTACAATGATATAAGTTAACCTCAATACCTGCTAAAAATACTTCTCCTGCATCTCGCTTTCCATTTCCATTTTTGTCTTCGCATACAGTGGAACTAATGAAGGAACATTGAACTGGGATATGATTATTATTAACAAATGGGTCCCCTGATGCTAGGTGAAAATCTAAATAATAAGGATTGTTCCCACAACTGGTATCTGCTAAAGATTCATTGTTCAATTGAGCGGTTCCTAAGGACACTAACATATTTCCTGCTATGCCGTCTTGGTCTTCTACTGCACCATCTCTCCCTGTTGGGTCATATGCACCAACTTGTGGTAAACATATGGTACTCATCGGGAAGCCTGATGGGTGCGTGTAAGACATAGTATACAAGCCTTCTATACCGTTGGTCCACCATTGATACATGCCCGTTGAACCATCCATCGCTAGATAGGCAACCCCTCTTGGGGGTGCAGTAACTGCAATCGTCCCACCTTTCAATATATGCCCTGTTTTATCACAGTAAATATATCCGAGTGGGTCTACTTCCATCAGATAAACGAGGTAAGAAAAATCGTGGTCGTCTTCATCATTGTATTGATTGGTCAAGAAATTATTCCCACCGATAATATCATCATTATTGCTGTCAGGATGCGAGTCAATGTCAATAGCATTGATGCCATTGCCGCTTACTCGACTTCCTGCTGTGATTTCTGCATGGTTGATGATTAAGGAATCCATGAAGGTCGTATCTACAATCAATTGGATAGGAATCGTTACATTTTCTCCTACTAATAACTGGTTGAAAGTCAGGCTACTATCTGCTTGCCATTGATTGCCTTGAAATTGATACGTTTGGTTTAAATTATTATCAAAAACCAACCCTGCAGGAATGTAATTTTTTAAGGCAATATCAAAAGCATTGGCTACTCCTTGATTTTCTACATAAATATTGAACGTTACAGTATCTCCCTGAAGCACATCTCTATTTTCTCCGGGTGCTAATTGAATAATTAAAGCCAAATCGAAATCTGGAACTACCCCTAAATCATAACTTGGATTATGCTCGCCACTGGTCAATATTTCGTGCATAGCAACGCCTAATGAATCAGTATTACTATCAATTAGTGGGTCGTTCCCAACTTGCTGTAAAGTAACCTTATATTGAGTAGGTACCTCAAAAGAAATTTGATAGCTCCCCGGTGATAAATCATCAAATAAATACCCGCCATTTGCATCAGTTGTGGTCATAAGTAAGATAGAATCTCCAACGCCATTTACTCCTTTTAAAAATACAGGAACATTGGCTAAACCTGTGCTATCTCCCTCGTTTTGGATACCGTCAATATTAACATCCACCCACACGTAATCACCAATGGAGGCAGTTTGATAAAGTCCTGCATCGTAAGTCAAATTTTGTTCGCCACTAGTTAATATTTCGACCATCATGACGCCTTGTTCGTCGATATTACTATCTAAAGAATCATTGCCACCTTGGTTGGTTGGTGTGATTTCAAAATCAGTAGGTGGTACTATACTTATTTGATAACTGCCTGGTATTAATTCATCGAATAAATAAAAACCGTTTTCGTCGGTTTTAGTAGTTAAAGTGATAGTTTCTCCATTGGCATTGGTACCTGTTAGGTTTACAGTTACACCTTCTATACCCGTATTGGTTTCATCTTGAATACCATTGGCGTTGAGGTCTTCCCAGATATAATTTCCAATGGAAGCATATTGATAAATGCCCGCGTCGTAGGTTGGATTGTGCTCACCACTGATTAAGGTTTCTGGTTGCATCAAGCCATTTTCATCAATGTTACTATCTAAAGAATCATTAGAGCCTTGAATGGCTTCACTGATTTCAAAATCAGCAGGCGTAATGACACTTACCTGATAGATGCCGGGAACCAAGCTATCAAAAAGGTAATATCCGTTTGAGTCGGTTGTGGTACTTAAATCGGTGATAATACCTGAAGCGTCAAGTCTAGTTAAATTGACAGTTATATTTGCTAATCCTGTGGTATCTCCTTCATTTTGAACGCCGTCTGCATTAGTATCTAACCAAACATAATCACCAATACTTGCTAATCTGTAATATCCTGCGTCATAGGTTGGGTTGTATTCTCCACTAATTAAGATTTCCATTTCTGAAACGCCTAATCCGTCAATATTACTGTCCAAAGAGTCATTGACCCCTTGCGTTTGTTGGGTGATTACAAATCCCGAAGGAGTCGTAAATGATACAGTGTAAGTGCCCGGTATAAGGTTAGGAAATAGATAAAACCCTTGGTCGTCTGTCTCGGTGGTCAATTCGACCATATGCCCCAAATCATTCATGCCCGTTAAGGTAACCAATACGCCACTGATAGGCGGTTCGTTTTCGTCTTGGATACCATCGGCGTTGAGGTCTTCCCATGTGTAATTTCCTAACATTGCGCCCATGAAATATCCTGCATCATAAGTTGGATTATGCTCCCCACTTTCTAAGACTTCGTAAGCAGTCATACCCATCGTATTGATGTCACTATCCAACGAATCATTGGTGCCTGTATTTTCAAAAGTGATGACCGTCATTTCAGGTGTCTCGAAACTGAGTTTATAACTTCCTGGTGTTAAGTCATTAAAAATATAGTAGCCATTTTCATCCGTTTCGATACTTAATTCAATGGTTTCTCCAAAGGCAGTGGTTCCTGTTAAAACTACTTTAACTCCTTCAATACCAGTGTCTTCCTCATTTTGAAGCCCATCTCCATTGACATCAATCCAAGCATAATCTCCGATAGATGCTTTTTTGTATACACCTGCATCGTACGTTAGATTATGTTCTCCACTGGTTAATATTTCGACCATCATAATACCTTGTTCATCGATATTGCTATCTAAAGAATCATTGCTACCTTCGATAGCTTTAGTGATGAAATAATCTACTGGTGGAATAACACTAACTTGATATTCGCCAGGGATTAAATTATCGAATAAATAGAAGCCATTTTCATCGGTTTCAGTTGTTAAATTAACGGTTTCACCAAAGCCATTTTTACCTGTTAAATTCACCACTACGCTCTCGATTTCAGTACCTACTTCGTTTTGAATCCCATCTACATTTTTATCTTCCCAGACATAGTTTCCAATAGAACTTAACTGATATAAACCTGCATCGTAAGACCGATTATGTTCATTGCTCGTCAGTGTTTCTGGTTGCATGACTCCATCTTCATCAATATTACTATCTTTTTCTGTGTCATCGGTGGTATATGGCTTTGTGATAACAAAACCCTCTGGACTCACAATACTAATTTGGTAGGTTCCTGGAATTAATTTTTCAAAAACATAAAATCCTTGAGCATCTGTAACCGTCATTAGCATGGTATCCATACCACTTCCAGTCGTACCATTCAAAATTACTTTAACTCCTTCGATACCCGTGGTGTCTCCATCGTCCTGAATACCATTGGCATTGAGGTCTTCCCAAACATAATCCCCAATACTAGCTAATTGATAATAGCCTGCATCATAGGTTGGATTGTGTTCCCCACTGGTTAAAATTTCGGTACCTGAAATACCCATTAAATCAATATTGCTATCTAATGAGTCATTACTGCCTTGATTCGCAACTGTTATTTCAAAATTATTTGGTGTTTCGAAAGTGACTGTATATGCTCCTGGAACTAATTTTTCGAAAATATAGGCACCGGCTGCATTCGTCGTGGTTTGAAGTTCGACTTCTTTTCCTTGAGCATCCGTTCCTTTTAAAGTAACGATAACTCCCTTAATAACAGGCTCGTCTTCGTCTTGAATACCATCAGCATTAAGGTCTTCCCAGACGTAATCACCGATACTGGCATAGGCAAAATAGCCTGCGTCTAAAGTTGGATTATGCTCCCCACTGGCTAAAACAATAGCAGGAGTCATTCCTTTTTCGTTAATATCACTATCTAGTGAGTCGTTAGGATTTATATTGTCATAAGTGATATTAAAATTTGTTGGTGTCTCAAAAGTAACTTGGTAAGTACCAGGCACAAGGTTGTCAAAAAGATAAGAACCATCTGCTAGCGTTGTTGTCATTTTATTAACGACATCGCCTAAATTATCTTTTCCTTTCAAGGTTACTTTCAAGCCTTCAATCCCTGTGTTTTCTTCGTTTTGAATACCGTCTCCGTTGGTATCTATCCAAGCATAATCGCCGAGGGACGCATATTCAAATAAGCCAGCATCTAAGGTTGGATTGTTTTCACCACTAACTAATGTTACGATTTGTGTTAATCCTGTTATCGGATTGGCATCCGAATCTAAAGAGTCTTGACTAACTCCAGTCCCTAAATTAGGCATAGAAAAATTGAAATCCGTTGGGTTAACAAATTGCACGGCATAATCGCCAGGTACTAAATTCGTAAACTCATAAAATCCATTTTCATCCGTGTAGGTGGTGTCCGTGACTTCATTCCCTAGTCCATCTGTTCCGATTAAAATAACTTGTATATTTTCTACTCCATTTTCATCATTATCTTGAATCCCATCTGCATCAGTATCTAACCAGACATAATCCCCTAGACTTGCAGGCTGATAAATACCTGCGTCTAAGGTCGGATTATGTTCATCCAATGATAAGGTGATTGTTTGAGTTAGACCGTATTCATTAGCATCAGAATCTAAAGAATCTTGTACGATGCCGATGCCTTCGTTTTGTCCTGTAAATTCAAAACCATTCGGTTGACCAAAGGTCACTTCGTACATGCCTGGTAATAAATTTTCAAATAGATAATATCCTGCTGCATTCGTATAAGTAGTATCTGTAAATTGTTGGTCCGAACCATCGGTACCGGTCAGAATGACTTGCACATTTTCTATACCTGTTGCCCCATCATTTTGAATACCATCTCCATTGATATCTTCCCAGACATAATCACCAATAGAACTTGTTGGTATTAATCCAAAATCAACGGTTAAGTTGGTGGAATTATCGGTATCTCCATCATCGGTTGGTTCTGCTTCTAAGTTAATCGTGATTGGAGCACTGCTTATAACTCCTTGGTTATCTGTACCGTTATCATCATTATTTATATCGTTGTCTGGGTCGGAAGCTGGTTCATAAGTCCCATTATTACTACCATTTATTCCTGTTCCATTTGAACTAGTCATTCCTGATGGAATCCCGTCTGTTAATACAACATAATAGCTACCCGTATCTAAATTGGTGAAAAGGTATAAGCCATTTTCGTCCGTAGTATCGATGGCTATCAACATATCATCACCCCCCCCTTTTTGACCATCTGCACCTAAATTATACAAGGTGACTTCGACGTTTTCAATGCCCATTTCATTGGCGAATAGCCCATCATTATTGGAGTCTGACCAGACTAAATTTCCTAAACTTGGACATTTAACATCAGGAATTAATTCGGTCGGAGAGACAGACGGACAAAGTACTCCTGTTTTATACCCTTTGACAAAATAAATACCTCCTTTGCTTGGTCCTGCCCAATAGTTGGTCGTCGTGACTGCTTGAATAATTTCAAAACCGCCTTCTAAAATATACCATTCGTATCGGTCGAAACCTTCGTCGGTGGTTAGCTTTCTTGGTGGATTGGCTAAACAATAGCCGACTTCTGATATGATGCTTAACTCACTGGTACTTTGTACGTTAACTGAAACTATTTTTGTAACAACACAATCATTCCCTAAGGTGATTTCTACTGTATAATTATAAGTGCCTGCGGTCGATGCTGTGAAAATTGGGTCTAATATAGTAGGGTCATCTAAATTGATAGATGGCGTCCATTTGATAATAGCCTCGTCCTCATATTTTGTTGGAATGACCAGTTGTAAATATGCGGGGGTGTTGATACATGCTTCGGTATCTTTTAAATAAGGGTCAAAAGGTTCTAATCCTTTTAAAAATAAAGTTTCTATATAATCACATTCTCCTGTACCTCCTTCGACGGTAATGGTTATTTCGTTGGCAGGATTTGTTAAACCAAAATAAATGCTGTCTCCTACGGTGCGCATATATCCATCTGTCGCATCGTCAATTGTATAAGTGTAATCGCCACAAGTAGCTATACCTAATTCTTGCCCTTCACAGAGGACCGTAGTTGTTGGTAATTCTGCAATAAATTCAGGTGCAATTCTGCTAAAATATTCAGTATCATAATCACATGCACAATCTGTTTCATATCGAATGTTTACAAATACGGGACATGCATTTAATTCCTCTAATTCAAAACAACCACTTAAAATCACGGTGTCTCCTGCTGCTACAAATTGGTTAGCAAATAGTTGGTTGGCTAAAATTGGGTCGTAATCATCAAGGGTATGATTGGATAATAAATCATCGTGTAAATCAATGTTGATATCGCCTGTGTAGTCTAATCCCGGATTATACAGTTTTGCTTCGAAGCAAACTGTTACAGGGTCATTTTCCCCACTGCAACTTCGAGTTAGGGCAATATCTACCGTTTCAATAGGTGCTTTTAATTCTATTCCAGCTGCATCGTTGACAGAAGTTTGGACAAAAACATCACAAAGACTACCACCTGCAACACAGACTTGAGCAGGTACTAATTCTTTAATTTGAATTCCAATATCTGCCATGCCACATTCGGCATCTTCTTGCATACTAGCTTTGAATTTTAGGGTAAATTGGCCGCCTAAAGGCAAATTGTTAACACCAGCAAAGCAAATTTGTGTCTGCCCATTGATTTGTCTTTCACTAACTTCACCTACTGATTTTCCTGCGGGTATTGCATAACTAATGGAATTATCTTGGTACACCAATTCCTCTGGAAATGTTAAACAAATCTGTATGCTATCTCCTGATGGTTTTTGAGAAATATTTTGTCCCGTTAAGGTGAATTCAGTGTCGGTGGACCCACAATAGGCTACGGCTGGTTCTGCCGTTGTTAAGATTTGGGCAAAGTCTTTCGGATTGGCATTTTCTATTATGGCTGCGTCGCTGACCACTGTGCCTGTAGATAATATATTGACACTACAGGGGTCTGCTGCTGTTCCTTTGAAATTTAATTTACTACCAGAAACAAATTTATCACATACCGTCCTCATTAAAAACTGAATGACTATTTGGTTGCTATCTTGTAGTGTCTCAATACCGGGAAGCCCATTCGTATGGATTGCCTGACTAAATACTGCATCTTCTGTATAGCTTAATTCTGTTCCATTAATGACTGGGTCGTCAATGTCATAAAACGGCTTGGTGAAATCTCCTCCGTTTGGATAAGAAGCTTTAAAACTACCACTTACCACTTCAACCCCATCAAGCGGTAAATTAAATGCGGCGGTCAAATCTGTAACTGTGACTTTTTTGACATTTTTTATTAAAACAGCTACTGGAATATCTCCACATAATGGATGTTCTTTCCCTGGTTCTGGACGTAAGAAATCTGCTTGAATAGCTGCTGCTCCAAACACGTAGGAATAACAAACTTCATTTGCTGTACAAGCTGCGGTATTGCCAACTACGGCTGCTTGAATTTCTGGGTCCATACATCCAGAGGTGATATTCACGCAGATGTTAGGTGGTGGTAATGGCGCCACTGGGCAAAAGAGTAAAGTCGTTCCCAATTTAATGGTGATTTTTTCTCCTGCGGCTAAATTGGGTAGACTAGTTCGATAAGTGCTAGTTGTTCCGTCTGTGGTGACGTAGCTGAAAGCTAGCGGGACATCATTTTCGTCGTAGATATTTTTAAGGACAACGGAGTTGGATAGTTTAACGGTTGCCATCACGCCTTGATGCGTTGGTTTTGATAAATCGCTGCTATCTGCGCAAATGACAATCGTATTTATCTCTTCGCTACTACCAGGGATGGCACTAGAGAATGTATTTCTGTCTAATGTTTGGGTGATTTCAGGAAAACCCTGTCGCTGGTCATCAATGGTTTTATCGGAACTGGTGTTGTCATTTTTAATCATTAGCGTGTCCAACATCCATTCATTATAATAATAAAAACCATTACCTAATGCTGCACATTCTTCTATTTCTGCGGTCGTTAAATCATCGGCTGTAAAATTACACCGATAAGCAAAGCCATTAGGTGGGTCGCCTCGATATTGATAATCATATACAATTTCATAGTTGTCTAAATTAGGTATTTCTCCGGGACAAATCATGCATAAATCATAGCTTACCATAAAACTATCCCGATAGCTTCCCAAACCTACGGCTAAACCAGGAAAACCTGCTGCTTGTGGGTTAAAAGTAAATGTTCCTTGATTGCCTGTTGAGACGGAACAATAGGATTGTCCACCGACCACTACACAAGTATGATTGCTGGTATCTACTAAAGTTAATGGAAAATCAATGCCTCCTTTGGTAGTTGCTGTGGCGTTCCCACAATACATCATTGGTGAATAAATGGGTACGTCCAAGTTTTGCATTTGGAAATAAGGTCGATATTCTTCGGTATACCAATTGATGGGGGTTGGATTTTCAACGGTAAAGGTATGGGTTGCCATCGCTCCACAATCATCTATTTGTAAATCAGTTTTGGCAACTACGTCACTTGGACAATAGGTCTGGAAAGGCACATTCTCTCGGCAAGTACTCAATCCTACTACACAATCAGAATCAAATTCATCTAAAGCCGTGACCCAAGTATCTTGATAGACTAAAGGCGTTCCCGGTGCTTCGTCTTGTTGATTGGCGAGCACTCTATGTGGATTTTTTGTAAGAGGAATCCCTACTTTTAAAAATAAAGAATCACCTATTTGAAATTGATATTTTGCATTGAAATCATCCCAACAGTTGCCATTATCTGCCCAACTGCTATAATTGATATTTCTACATTCTTGTAATTTAGTTTGATTTCTAATTTGGATGTAAATTCTTGCATTGTCATAGTAATCGTAACTACTGTTGCCAGTATATCTTTGAAACCGACTATAAATGGTTTCATCCCAAGGGCTGGTACCATAATACATAGAAATACCGTGGACCGTAGTGCTTGTAATATCATCATCTAAACAAGCTGGAATATCAGAAAAATCGATGGCTATTCGGTTATTGGTGCCTGCTTTTTTGATTTCAAAAGTTCGTAATTCCGTTTTTCCCGCATCCATCATTAATTCCATATTAGGGGTACTTCTACCACTAATAAATCCTGCATCTAAAATTCGGAAGCCCATGCCCCATTCGTAAATATCAGTGAAAGCTTCGGCGGTATTAATTCTATATCCCGCTTCGTAAACCATGGTGTCACCAGGTAAATAGCGGTTTCTATCCGCAGGGAGGACATCTTCTGGTTGGACTTTTTGGGTCATCGTTTCATCCGTATACCCAGTGCTTTCTCGATACATATCAACCAATCGGCTTCGCATCACACAATCACAACCTGTAGCATTTGGGTCACTTCTAAATAGTATTTTGTCACAAGCTAACACTGTTTGGCATTCACAATCACCCGTATTACAAGTTTCTATGACTTGATGAGACCCTTCCATGTAGATTGGTGGTGTACAAAGCGTTGTATCTACGGTCAATTCATATTCATATCGAACGGTGTCATTTAGCAAATTTAGTCCTGCATCAATTACTAAAATTCGAGTGTTTAAATCTTGATTGGTCCACGTTGCTTTGGAATCATCTATTGCTACGCCATTTAATTTAATGGAATTTGGTTTTAGTTGGATATCTTGGACAATGGCTGGTGTTCCGTTATAAACGATTTGTAGTTTGTTAGAAGTAAATTCATTGGCACAGGGGGTTACATTTTCTCGATTGTAGATATAGTCAAATACTACTTTCTTGGTTTTAGCACCCGATGTACCAGTTGCACCAAAATCAATCCCATAAAGATTGTTCGATATTTCAGTTTGGTTATTTCCAACGTAGGTTGCACCATTGGTGATTTGAAAATCATTGACTTCAGGATATGCGGTAAACGATTGTCCACAATCTCTTTTTGCTTTGACATAAAAAGTAGAAAAAGAGCAATCTAAGTTGGAACAGTTTAAAGACGTCGCCTCTGCAGGTATCGTACAAGAAAAATCTAATTCGATAGCAATATTCAACAGCTTACCGCCTGGTAAATCATCAAAGTTTCCATCTCCATCTGCATCTGTGATTCCAATTCCGATTCCGTCAGGGTCTGTGCCTGTGAGATTTGTGAAGTCTATTTTCAAATCATTACCAACCCACGTGAAATTTTCTGATGCAATTTCAGTGGTGTTTGGTGCTGTTCCTATGATGATTTTAGCTATGTCTAAACTAGGTTTTTCACAAGTTTCAAAGCCTACTATTAAATCTTGATAAAGCCCAATAGCAGAGTCTTGTTGATTGCTGGTTACCGTTAAATTAATAATACCGGGATTACCACAAACACTTGGATTTTGATTTAAAGTTGAATTGACAATTGGCTCAGGCCTTGAGGTTGGTGCAACAGTTAACCTAACATCAGCCTGCTCGACTTCGCAAGTATCTCCATTGCAACCATAGCTAGCTAAATAGCTTAATGATTGGCTAGAAAAATCAGGACATTCATCTACTTGAAAACAAAGTTGAACATACATTCGCTCACCTGTATCGAATAATTCATCATCTGTTATTTCATCTCTATTTTGTTTAAAATGATAACCGTTTGGTGTAGCTTGTAATGTTTTGGTTGCTGGGTCATAGGTATATGGTAAGTCACGTGCATTTGCTTTAACCGAATTTAAACTTAAATTTCCTGTTAAATCTAAATTTTTGACTGCAAAATTGAATTCGGATAAATTGGCTTTTATACCATCCTGCGATAGCCAAATATTGGTACATCGTTGCGTGCCTAAAGCCGTAATAGAAATATTGCCGGCTGACCTAAAATTTAAAACTGGTTTTCTGATAGTAGTATTGTAAGAACGGTCGGGTGAAACTACTTGTTTGCAACTCGCAAAATTTCCTAAAGTATCTTCGTAAATGAAATTAAATTTTAGGTCTACGGTGTAGTCTATTGCATCTGTATTAGCTTCACAGGTACTCTCCACACCTACATATGCTACATAAACGCCTTCTGTAATTCCATCAAGTAAAAAACGCGGTTTTTCAGGTGAATCATCTACTACTGAAATCTCTGTGCCATCATAATGAGTAAGTTGAAAGTCTGCATATTGCATGCCCGGTTTAAAATCTAAGGTCAATTGTGTGCCCGAAATATTTCCAGGTTCTTCGATGTAAATTAGGTAAGCTAAGGTATCTGCTGCCCCACAAATGACAAGCTGGTCTGTCTCCGAAAAATTTGGAACACCTTGTAATTCTTGTACACGGATGGTCGGACAACTTGCTGGAACTGATGCAAACTGAGTGTTTGAAGTTGAAATATCCGTGGTAGTTTTCTGCCTAAATTGATTTATTGGCCTATCTGCGGATGATTTTATAGAAAGAATTTGTTCAATTACTTCTTTTGAATAGTGTTGTAACTGTTGTTTTGCTAGACTTTCTTCTTCGCAATCTGAAATTTGATAGGCATGGTAATAAGTGGACCATATTTGGTCACTATCGGCTACTTTTATTTGTTTTGAAGTAGATTCAAAAAACGAAAATGAGTAGAGCAAACACAGTAATAGCAATGCTATTAAGCAATTAAGTTGTTGCGAAATTTTCATGAAAATAAGTCCTTACCAATGAAATAGTAGGGATAGGCCTACTATGATTTCATCTCTATTTAATTCTTTGACATACCAATATTGTTAGGTAGACATACGCTGATATGCTTCCTTTATAATATTGAGCCTTTATTGGTTTTTGATTTGTAATGTGGAAAAAGTGGAAAGGATATTAAAAATTAGCTGCACTACAGGTAGTTTAAGGCTGTAACACTACAGGCAATAAAAATTTTCATTACTTGTTCAATTTTTAATAATGATTATACTCTTTCTGCATTTTAGAACCAAAAAATAAAAAATGTCATTTTTTGAGCTTACTGTAGTTTTGATGTGGGGGAGAAACTTATTTGGGCACTTTAATGTAATAACGATTAAGCTTCATACTAACCTTTTAAGTTAGTGAATCTTGGTTTAGTTATGATTCTCTCTCCAGAACTAATTGATGAAAATAAGCAAGGAGAGCATTGAAATAAATTCAATGTAATAGTAGTAAAAGTACCAACTCACAATTACTATTAATTTTCAGCGGCTTCTTTTCTTGCTATTTTCCTCCAAAAAATAAACCCATAGCTGTGCTATGATTTGATTTTTTAAAGAAAACTATCAAAAAAATAATCTCCCTGAAATTTTAATCTAATTATGAGTTAGTACTTATGGCACAAATCTAAACATCTTATCTATTTCTTTTTTTGAGAAATTTTATTTTTTGTGACAGTTATTTTTTTTGGCTAAAATTTTAAAACCTCTTTTATTTTTTGAAAAAACTGCGCTTCTTAAAGATATTATCCTTTAAAGGATGTAGACTAACTAGAATACATTACAATTAAATTGTATTTTTTTATTTTTAATATAATAAGTTGTGTGACAGTAATAGCCCTACTTTTTTTATTAAATAGGTATGAAAATTTATTTTTTCAGTAGTTTTTAAAAATAGAAGTTGTTTAAAAACTATATAGTTGGTTATAAAAGCTAGAAAATCGGTTCTCAAAACTGGTTTTTTGAGATTGCTACCTCAATTAATAATTCTTAAACAACTTCAAAAAAAAACCGATAAGTAATTGCTACTTATCGGTTCTAAATTAATTTTGGATGCTTTTTATCCAGGATTCTTTTACTTCAACTTAATCATCTTTTTAGCTTTGGTGCCAAATTTAGTAGACAATTGATAGTAAATGAAACCATTAGTTAATTCCTCTTTTTCTAATTTGATAGTATTATATCCTGCTTTTCTATCTTCTTTCAAAGATTTTAAGATTCTGCCTGTTTCATCTCTAAGAATCAATTGAATTTCAGAATCTCCCGGTAAATAAAATCCAATCACTGTTCTATCATGGAATGGATTTGGTTGATTCTGGAATAATTCAAATTTATCGTCAGAGAGTGGGGTAGTGAAGGTCAATTGGATATCCATCAATTCGTCATTTTGGCCGTAAGCTTCGATAGTCGTTGGTCTGCTGCTTAAGCTTAATTGCTCGCTCACTTTACCATTTCTTAAAGCTGTAAATTCAATATTGAATAGAACGGTAGATGATTGCTTATCATCTGCCAACTGCTGACTGCCAACTGAAGACTGATTCCAACTAGTCGTAATCATTCCTTCATCCATTTTCTGTAATCCGAAGTTTTCAACTCCTGCTACACCACTTTGTAGTTTTTCTAACTTTAAGTTTTCGTAGCCTAAAGTAAATTGATAGCCTTGGATGGTATTCAATTGCTCGGTGCTGAAAGCTAAGTTATAAGTTTCGCCTGCTTTGAGT
>CALJVJ010000274.1 GCA_937974625.1 uncultured Saprospiraceae bacterium | reverse complement strand
ATCAATACTATGAGAATCTTAATAATCATTTTTATTTTAAGCTGTGCTAATTTGGTAACACCCATTTTAGGACAAAAAAGTGCTCAAGCAGCCGATATTCAAACAATGATAGCTAATGGTAGGGACAATATGAAGAATCGGTCCTTCTCTGATTCTTTAGTCAATCTAGCTTATAAAAAAGCCATCACCATCAATTATTACCAAGGACAAGTAGATGCGCTTGATTTAAAAGCAGACCTATTTGATGCTTATGACGACTTAGATAGTAGTCTTTATTATTATGAAAAAGGGCTTGAACTGACAGTTAAAGAAACTGATAAAAAAACGGAGGCAGGCTTTCACTATTCCATTAGTTTAATTAAAAATCAACTAGGAGATTTATCAGGAGCTATTGCTTCTTGTAAAAAAGGGATAATGATTTCAGAAAACCTCCAGGATACGATTTCCTTGATGGATAATTTTATCAATCTAGCTGTTTTTTATAGTCGAAGTGGAGATTTAGAACATGCATTACTGAACCACTTAAAGGGCTTAAATTATGTCGATGCAAAACAAAATCCATCTCTTTATGGAGTGTATTTACAAGGCATTGGCATTGTTTATAATAAGCAGCACGACTTTAAGAAAGCAAAGGAATACTTTACCCAAGTGATGGAAATTGCCGTAGCTGAGAAAGATACCCACTTGATAGGCGTTACACATAATGACTTTGGCATTATGAATAAAAATCAAGGTAATCTAACAATTGCCGAAAAAGAGTATTTGAAAATACTGGCTTATGCCGACCATAATCCAAATTATAGTTATTTCAGGTCCGTTGCTTATAGTAATCTAGGCATTCTCTATTTAAAGATGCACCAATACGAAAGAGGTATTCAATACAATCAAAAAGCGTACGATTTATATCTAAAAACCAATAATATTCAAGCTCAAAGCAATTGTTTAAATCATTTAGCCAAATGCCAATTTGCGCTAGGGCAGATTGGCATTGCTTACAAAAATGCAACGGATGCTTTAATCTTGGCTAAAAAGACAGAGTCTTTAGAAAAGGAACGAAATGCCTTATTAACTTTATCAGAAATTTATGAACAGAAAGGGCAAACTGCTCAAGCCTTTAGTTATTTTAAACAACACAAAATCCTTTATGATAGCATCTATAATCTGGAAAAATCAAAACAGATTCATCAATTAGAAGGTAAATACGCTACTGCGAAAAAAGAACAAGAAATTGCTACCCAAAAAAATCAGATTTCCACCCTAAAAAATGAGGCTGCTATCAATCGTCTTCAAAAGCGGATATTAGGATTAGGGTTAGGTTTAAGCTGTATTATTTTAGGATTAGGATATTTTGGTTTTAAACAAAAAATAGAACGAAATAAGCTCCAAAAAGCACAACAAAAAGTCCTCTACGAAAAAGAGTTAGCCTTCAAAAAAAGAGAACTCACTACCCACGCCTTACACCTTGCCAAAAAAAATGAACTATTGGGTGACTTAAAACAAAAAGCCATGAATTTCAAAACGGCGGTTAGTCCACAGGTCGGTTATCAAAAATTGATTAACACCATCAATTTTGATTTACAGGATGATAACAACTGGGAAAATTTCAAACATTATTTTGACCAAATTCACACCAATTTTAATAGCACAGTTTTAGAAAAATATCCGACCGTCACGCCCAATGAACTCCGCTTAATGTCCTTATTAAAAATGAATTTGTCCTCTAAAGAAATTGCCAACATTTTGAATATTACGGATGGTGGGGTGTTGAAAGCTCGGCAGCGATTGCGTAAGAAATTAGGCTTACAATCTTCGGATTCTCTGGAGCGTATGGTGATGAAGATATAGTTATTTGACGTTAAATCCCGATAGCTACTCGATATCGATATTTCATGCCGATAGCTATCGGCACCAGACTTGATACATCGGTTATAGTAGGGGCAATCCCTTGTGGTTGCCCAAATGCTAGGTAAAATTTATCAAAAGGGCGAGCACAAGGCATCGCCCCTACAAATGATTCGTTGACCAGATAGTCGTATCAAGTCTGGTGCTGATAGTTATACGGAATAATTCATCGTTTTCCTGAAGATATAGATATTCCAACTGACTTTCCTTCCTAACTGCTTCTATTCTAATGCTCCTAATCCACATAAAAGCACTAAACTACCCACCTCCCACTTTTGAAAATTGAAAATTATAAATTGAAAATTGAAAATTACAAAACACTCAAACCCCTTATAAACACTACCTTTTCAACCCTGTCCTACCTTTGTCCTACCTCTAAAATTGCCTTTCCTTACTATTTCCGATAGGTTTGTTTCATCAGTTATAACACACCCGTTTTGTGATTCCTTGCTCGTCTCTGGGCTGCAGACCTAGGCTAGCAAGTTTCACAGAATAAAAAGTAAAAAATTTAAAAAATCACAAAACAACCCTATTATGAAATCTATCACAAGAAAGCTAGTCTTAATAACGACTTTAAAGGTATTGATTCAAATCATTGGATTTTCTACAACAACGCTTTGTCCATTTCTGGAAAAACAAACAGACTGTTTTGACGAACCATTGGAAAGCTGTCCAGCTACTCTTTATAACACCAATAATAATAACAGTTACTATACAGCCGCAGGCGGTTGGCACACCATGTTTCATGTTCGCACCATGGGAGATGTGGATGGAGATGGAAGAGCAGATATCGTTGGTTTTGGTAATAGTGGCGTAACCGTTTCTTTTGCTCAAGCTACTGGAAATTTTTCTTATCCACAGACATTAATTAAAAACTTTTCGATGATTAACGGTGGCTGGCATGTAGGAAAGAATCCTAGAATGGTCGCAGATGTAAATGGTGATGGGAAAGCAGATATTGTAGGCTTTGGGAATAAGGGGGTATACGTCTCTTTTTCCAGAGGGAAATATTTTGAAAAACCGACTTTAGTATTAAGGGATTTTGGTACAGTAAGTAATTGGAAAGGGAATAACTATCGAAGAGTCATGGCGGATGTAAATGGCGACGGAAAAGCAGATATTGTTGGCTTTAGTTATTATTCCGTTAAAGTAGCCTTATCTACAGGTCGAACTTTTGCAGTTCAAAACACCTCATTAAAAGACTTTTGTATTGCCAATGGTTGGGATGCCAGCAAGCACATCCGTACCATGGGAGATGTCAATGGAGATGGCAAAGCGGATATTGTCGGATTTGGGAATAGTGGGGTCAGAATCGCGCTCTCCACAGGTAATGGCTTTGCTAAGGGGAAAACCGTATTAAACAAGAAATTTGCTATCAAGGGTGGAAATTGGTCTGTACATCAAAATCCACGAGTGGTAGCGGATGTCAATGGAGACGGAAAAGCAGATATCATCGGCTTTGGGAATACAGGCGTACAAGTTGCGTTCTCAACAGGGAATGGTTTTGCTGGCGAAGTAAAAATGATTAACAAATTCGGTACTAAAGCAGGTGGATGGAGTGGTTTTTTGAATCCACGAATGGTGGCAGATATCAATGGCGATAGCAAAGCAGATATCGTTGGCTTTGGGAATGCTCGCGTTGTGGTAAGTCATTCGAATGGAACAAACTTACAAAAGACCAGAAATATTGTCTTTGACAAACACACCAAAGTCATTACCAATATCTCCCCTTCAGATGTAACCACTACGACCAAAGGCAAAACAATGGATTATAATTTTAGCCGTAAGGAATTAATGCCCATGCTTGGAGGAATTGGGAAAGTGGGCGGCTTAAGTATGAATTTCGTTCCAAAAACCGCTTACATTGATAGCGAAGGGTTTCTTTATACCTATTTAAGTATGAAAGGCTCAACGATTGATATGACCGCTTATACCAATCATGCCCGAACCAAAGGGTATTATTTGAAAGATGTACAAGTTCGTTTAGAGGCAGAAGGCATGTCAGAATTTAGAAACAGCCCCTTAAATAAAAGCGAAGAGGGCGTTTATACTTCGTCTGACCAATTTGATATAGGAACGGGGGTAACAGCAGAAGGAATTGGTGCAGGTGCTCAGAAATCGTGGGGGTCTAGCTTTTCGACAAAGGTAACCGATTTTCAATTTACGAATAAAACCAAGCAAACCAATCGTCCTATATTTTATTGGAATCTTGCCAAAGTAGGAAACGCTGCCAAAGGGGATGCGCCGAGTACTTATGTCAATTACCGTTCTTTAGGGGAAAAAATTGCTGGTCAATATAAGTCTCTAAAGCAATTACCGCCTTTAGCCGCAGAAAATTTCCCAATAGATTGTGAGGCTATCTTTAGGAAAGATATGCGAAAAAATAAGCGCAATATTCCTAACCAAGTGAAGGTGCGTGTTTATATAAAAGCCACTTTTGAAAAAACTAGATTAGTGGATAGAGACGAAAGTGATGTTGAAGATTTCCTAAATGGATTAGTTGCCGTTGTCAATCCAAGAACTTATGAGGGAGAGTTAGCCTACGCATTTCATCATCAGCAGCAAGTGACAGAAAATTACATTGATGTGATTTTAGACTTAAGACCTTTAAAGCAATAATGAGAATCATTGCTTAATATTTGAGGCATCCACACTTTGAAATAGGTGGCTTGGACGTATCGGATACTTCGAAAGTATCCCGATTACCCATATCTTTTTTATGGCTAAGAAGTCTCAATTTTAATACAAATGATATTGATTTGTAGGAGGTTCTCTCCCGCTGGCGGGAGTCGGAGGGTGGAAAAATGCATAATCGAGCAAACTTCCACCCCCTAACCCCCGCCAGCGGTGGAAATAGCCCTTACAAATTAACAACATTAGTACTAAAATCCATCTTAATTTTCACTTTAAAACTTATGGGTAATCGGTAGACTTTGATAGTATCCGATACATTATGCCCAAATTCCTACAACGCCTTCCATTCAAGTAAACATCCAGTAAAAACAAACACCTCATGAGAAAATTTAAATTATTGCTCCCTATTGGAGTACTACTAATAGCGCTATTTTCAAATCCAGCTTATAGCCAATATTGCTACAGCGATACCATCCTCGTCAGCGGAGAATTGTCAGGGGAAACAATAGTCGAAGATAGAATCCTCAAAGCCGAAAATGCGACCGTTTCTGCTGATGGAGCACTTATTGGCGCTGGTGCGGTCATTTTAGCCCCCAACTTTCACGTTCCAGCTGGCGTAAATTTTACCGCATCGGTCATCGATTGTAGAGGAACTAAACCCTACCTTACTGCTCCAAAAGAAAATGCAGTATTGGATAACGGTTGTGAAGGGTCCAACAACACCGATATGTTGGAATGGTATTTTGAATGGAATGAAGTAGCTGGAGCTACCCAATATCAGTTATTAGTCACCATCCCTGGCGCACCACATCCTGCAATTAATAGGACCACTACTAATACTCATTATACTCACTTGCGTAATACATCCTTTATTGGAAATGCTGTTACGGATAATTGGGAGGCATCCGTTCGAGCTTTAGTGGATGATGTATGGACACCTTGGTATGGGGGAGCAGGAGACTTGCCCTTAAAATTTTCGGTAGAACCTGTAAATACAGACTGTCCTCCATTAATTACCGCTCCACTTCCACAAGCTACTTTAGACAATGGCTGTAATGGAGTCAATGAAACGATGACTTGGGATTTTGAATGGACGGAAATAGAAGGCGCGACGGAGTATCAGTTGATTGTTCGACACCCTTCGGTTTCAGTAAATACCGTGAATGAAATTGTTACAACGAATAGTTGGACACTGAGTCGATTTACACAAATCAATACTTATTTTACAGATTGGACGGTCAAAGTTCGGGCTAAAGTGGATGGCCTTTGGGGAGATTATCATGGGAGTACCTTAGCAGAAGAAGTGATGCTTTTTAATGTGGAACGCACGGATACGGACTGTGCGCCGATTATTACAAATCCCTCCCCTTCCGCTGTTTTAGAAAATGGTTGCATCTATCCTTTAGGGTTTTATGATTGGGAATTTGAAGCGACCGTAAAACCTATTGCTACCGAAACTGAAATTTTGGTAAAACGACCAGACGGCAGTACCTATAGTTCAGACCAATTAATCGAAGTTACTAGTGATACCACCTATGAGGCAATTTATCGTCATTTTACCTCTTTTATTCCCGCTGATGAATTGTCCGATTGGTCGGTACAAGCACGGTCTAAAATAAATGGGGCTTGGACTCGGTGGTATGGGCATTCTCTTTTCAATGATTTCACTAGTTTTGAGGTAGCAGCTCCAAGTACAGATTGTGCCCCTTTAATCACTACGCCTACTCCAAATACTATTTTAGATAATGGTTGTACGGGTATCAATAATCCAGATGATTGGTACTTTGAATGGAACGCCGTAGAAAATGCCAGTGAATATACATTTGTTATCAGTAATCCAATAGAAACCATCTATGTCCTCGGACTAACGACCAATAATTATACCATCTCAAACACTACTATTCCAGTTAATGAACTCAATGGCTGGTCCGTAAAAGTCAGTGCGTTGGTATTTGGTGTCTGGACTGATTACTATGGAAGCGACATCAATCAAGCTTTCCCCTTAAATATAGAGCCGCCTGATACCGATTGTCCAAATCTCATCAATAATGAGGCGACTAGTCGAAATCAATCGGTTTCTCCTTTTCTTGAAAAATCAATTGATTTCACCATTTACCCCAATCCTATCCGGCAAGAAGGTACCATAGAATATACCCTTGCCGAATCTGCTGAGGTACAAATGGAAATTTATACGCTGACTGGACAATTAGTACAGTCCGTAGTTCCAAAAACGCTTCAGTCTACTGGCAATTATTCAGTCAATTTCAAGGTAGGTACGAACTTAGCCAATGGCTTATATTTGTTTCGATTACAGGTGGGAGAGGCGATTCAGTTTAAGAAAATTGTCTTGAATTATTAATGGCACTTCAAATACCTTAAATAGGTTTTAATTTTTCTGATTTGATTAGTGTTAATTAGATTGACTATAAGGTAAGGTGAAAATAAATTTAGTGCCTTTATCCTTTTCCGATTCCACCCATATTTTTCCTTTATGGAGTTCTATAATTCTCTTGCACGTAGCTAGTCCTATACCTGAACCAGCGTATTCACTAGCTTTGTGCAATTTTTTGAACGGGGCAAATATCTTTTCTTGATTGCTCTTTTCTATTCCTATACCATTATCTTCAATGGTAAATTCACAATGTTGGCCTTTTTCATTACTATGGATTTTGATAGTCAAAGGCTCCGCTTTCTTTTTAAATTTAATCGCATTGGATATAATATTTTGAAAAACTTGATTAATTTTTACAGGTACAATATCTAGCGTTGGAAGCTTCGTTCGTTCAATATTTACTTCATTATTGTCGATTTGGTTTTGTAGATTAATTAAGACATTGTTCAATACCTCATCTAATGGTTGTTTTTGAAAAGGTACCTCCTGTACCGATGTTAACTTTGCATAAGCCAATAAATCGTTGACCAATCGAAGCATATTATTGGAACTACTGATAATCAACCCAAGGAATTTAGTATTTTCTTCATCTAATACTTCTTTCTTTTCTAAATCCTTTTTAAGCAAATTGGCAAATCCATTTATCGTCTTAATCGGCTGTTTAAGGTCATGAGATGCCACATAAGCATATTGCTTTAATTCTCGATTACTATTTTTTAGTCTTTCTTGGGTAGCTACTAATTTTTTCGCCTGTTCTTCGTAGGCAGTATTTTTAAACTGTAGCACAGCTTGATTGGTTTCTAGTTTTTTTATTAACCTTCTATTTTCGAAATAGAAAATGGATAGTAAACCAAAAGCAGTAATCGAAGCAGTTATGCAAAAACCAAGATAGTAAGCTGGTAGAAACCCGGTAGTTTGGTCTCTAAATAACTGTATTTGTTCTGGAGAATCTGCCAAATAGAAAAGATAAATAGCCCAAGCATTTACTAAAAAAAGCCATATTACAGCAGAACGAACTTCTGATAAAACATAAGCACCTAAAGGGATGACAAATAAGAAAAAATTATCAACAGAGTATATACCGCCTGATGCTAATGACCCTTTGCAAAAAAAATAAGCAAGGATGGCAAGAAATAAATTAGAAATAAAAAAAAGAGAATTTGTAAATCGATAGGTAATCAATAACCCGACTAAAGAAACAAATATTCCAATAAGCGGAAAAGAGGTATTGATGTAATTTAGCTTTGAAGCCAAAATTATGCAAAAACAAGAAAATAAACTAAAATATATCACATAGAGCAATACCGTAGCTTTTGCTATATTCATGTGATTCCCTCTGGCAATATTTGGAAAAATTTCTTTTAAAGTCATGTTGCCAATTTTTGAGTTTTGTACTTCTAATCTTTCAAAATTTATACCAAGACACCTTCTTTTTTTTTTTAGCACGGGACATGCTTGTTATTATTAAGTTTAGTGAATTATTAACCGTTAAAAAGTATTAATAAAAAAAAATTATAGTATCCTGCATCCTTTTGTCTTCTTAGAAGTCTTGGTTAGGAAGATTTATAATTAGTCATTTTAATGATACCAATAATGTTTAAAAAACTTATTAGCTTACTATTTTTTGGCGCATTTGCTTTAGGCTTATTTGCTCAACAAAGTCCTATTTCGACTATTCATTCAATCGAACCTGTCAAAAATCATTACAAAACCTTACAAAATTTAAGCTCACTCCCTAATGAAGCATTTGCAATAAATGATACATTGGCATTTCCTCCAAGTATGTATAATAGTTATGCGCTGGCAATGAGTCAATCCATTCCTTATTATCTAACGCAAAGTCAATTTGATTTTCTAAAAAAATCCGTGGCTTTTCCTGCCAATAGTTCCGAACAAACTAGAGCTGAAATAGATTTTTTATATGATTTACAAAAGAAACGAACACCTAAACAAGTGGAGCGAGTCATGCAATTAGCTAAAATTGGGTATTGGCCAGTTACAGATGTATTGCCTAGCCACCCAAATTACGAAAAGAATTTAACGCATCTATTTTTTGAATGCCAAGAAGTAATTGGCGACCATTGTACAGCTACCAATTATCCTCATACTGCAAAATTATTAAAAGGCATTATGACCGATATGCGTAAAATGGAATTTTCGGTTAAGTATCATCTATTGCGAGCAAGACCTTATGAACTGGACAAAAGATTAAAGCCTTTACAGGTGATGGGCTCTCCTTCTTTTGCTAGTGGTCATACCCTTTGGGCCTATATTCAAGCTTATACTTTTAGCGAATTGATGCCCAATAAACGAACAGATTTTTTAGCCATTGCTTATGAATTGGGTTTGTCCAGAGAAATCATGGCAGTGCATTATCCAAGTGACGAGGAAACAGCTAGACAATTGGCACACAGCATGTTAGCTTTGATGTGGCAAACCGAAAAATTTCAGAATGACTTTCAAAAAGCCCAAGCAGAATGGAAGTAAGACCTTTAATGACTAAAGATTGGTCAGCAGTAAAAAACATTTACGAATTGGGCATTGCTACTGGCATCGCCACTTTTGAAACGACTGCCCCCGATTGGGAACATTGGAATAATAATCATCTCCCTTTTGGTAGGTTGGTGGCAGTAGCATCAGGAGCAGTTATCGGTTGGGCGGCACTTACAGCCGTTTCCAATAGGTGCATTTATCAAGGCGTCGCAGAAGTAAGTGTTTATGTTCATCCAAGTCATAAAGGAAAAGGAGTTGGGCAATTATTAATGAAAACCCTTATTTTTGAGAGTGAACGCCAAGGTATTTGGACTTTACATTCCGCCATTTTCAGCGAAAACAAAGGAAGTATTAAACTACATGAAAAAGTAGGCTTCCGAATGATTGGTTATCGGGAGAAGATTGGTCAACAAAATGGCGTTTGGAAAGATAATGTGCTAATGGAGCGAAGAAGTAAAGTCGTTGGTACTATGTAACGAGCAAAAATTACTCTAGTATTCTCGTTTTGACAGTTTATTGATATGAAATTTGAAAATTAATATGCTATATTTGAGATTTTAAACTAGACTTTCTTTTCTTTTTTTCATTGAAAAAAAAGAAACAAATCCCGATAGCTATCGGATTAGCGTCAATTAAAAAAGAATATAATTTATAGTTCATTGAAATAGAGGTATTTTTCTTGCATATTTAGACGGTCCTTCCGTTTTTCATAGGTTGCGTGTCTAGCAAAATGGTCAATTAAAGGGTCCAAGTCTCTGAGGATAAGAATATTCATTATTTTATCAGAAAGACTTCGACAAACATTAAGGAATTTTAAAATACTAATCAAACGGTCTGTTACCTTAGCTACTTTATGATGAATATAATGGTAGATGTCCAACATAAAGTAGACAAATCGGATAAGCATTAAATAAATACTAATAACAGTTCGAGAATAGGTCATTCTTTCTTTTTCCAAAATAGTTTTGAAACAAGCATAGCTTTTCCAAGATTTGAATAAGATTTCGATATACCATCTTAGTCCGTAAAGTTTTGTTACTTCGTTGATAGACAAGGTTTGTGTATCAACATTAGTTAGATAGATTTCCCATTTAAGTAATTCATAATAAATCTTGCTATGATTTGCTTTACTATTCCTATCTTCCTTAGCTTTTTTGATTCGGTCCTTAGCAATTTCGGTTGGTAGTTTTTTAGCTACTAATCGCATTGGTAAAAGTTTTTTGCTACCGACTAACACAGACTGGTCAATTTTTCTTTTGCCTTTAAAAAGTTGTAAAAGATGAATCCGATTTTTGCTTTCCACATCAAACAGATGCGTTTTTTTATCCCAACTGGTGATAACAAATTGATTTTCAATAAGGTGCGCTAAAGATTCAAGTGTAAAATAGCCTAAATCTCGAAGAATTAAATCCTTTGGTTGGGCTACTTTAGTAATCATCATTGCTTTACTTTGGTCATTATCTGTAAAGCCACCTAATTCGAAATCGACCCAAGTTTCAGTTGTGAAATTATAGATGGCTTGCAATCGGAGTGTAGCTGCTTGTTTTCCATGAGAGTAGCTAGATTTAAAAATCTCGCTTAACTCCGGTGGCAATTTTTGCATCGTACTATCCTGGATAAGAATGTGATTAAACTTAGCAAATAGTCTTTTATTTTTAATCTTTTCTTGCTCAAAATATTCGTGTAATTTCATACTAAGAGCATGCTGTAAAATCATTTTTACTAATTCGACGCTTACTTCGTTTAGGCGATTACTCAAACCTTGTTTACTAATTGTTTGACCTACTGATATACCCGTGTGCAAAGCCCATTTTGATAAAGTGTTTTCTTTTTCATCTTGCATTTTACAAAATCCAGAAAATAGACCGGTGACTGTAATTTTCTTTCTCTCAGAACGATAAAAACCTGAAGTCCATCCAAAATTTTCTAAATTCAAATCTTTAGCAAATTTGGTTTCAGTTAAGTCGTTTTCTGTAGAATTAGCACTTTTGGAGTGTTTTTCGCTTATTTTTACCATGACGAAATGTTTTTTATTATGTGTTGTGGTAAACCATAATTTGCAAAAATATTTCGTCTTTTTTTTTGCACTTTTAAATACCTCTATGTCAATGAACTATATTTAATTACTTTTTTTAATTGACGCCAATCCGATAGCTATCGGGACTAGTTTGTTTAAATCCCTCCGGGTAAACAAACGGCAGCCGCCACCTAAATAACCGTGTTCTTAGACTGCTTTGCTAACTTGTTCCGTCTCAAAACCAATATTTTCGATTTTTTTATCATTAATCTATTAAAGCGATAATAGCTAAAATTACCCGTTGATATGATTATAAATAGTCATGAAAAAGTAGTAGAAATTTGGTTAAACTCCAAAGAGGGCCTTTATAACTATGCCTTAAAACATACCAAGGATAAAGATATTGCTGCGGATATTACCCAACAGGTATTGATGAAAATTTATCGAGCTTGTTTTAAAAATACGGAGGTAAAAAATACACGCTCCTGGCTTTTCCAAATTGCACATCATGCAATTATTGATTACCATAAAAGGCAACAGAAAAATAATTTTGTTAATATTGATTTTTCTAAATCTGACCATCCATCTGTTTGGTCGGATTTAGCTGTTTATATGGAACCGCTTATCAACTTTCTCCCTGATAAGTATGCCACCCCTCTCAAAATGTATGTGCTTGATGGTCTAAAACAAACAGAAATTGCCAACCAACTTAATCTGAGTCTGAGTGCTACAAAAAGTAGAATTCTAAGAGCCAAAAATCTATTGCGTCAAGAAATCGAAGCTTGCTGTCACTTAGAAAAACGAGCGGATGGCCAAATTCTTGATTTCCGTGTAAAAGAAAGTTGTAAACCTTTACAAAAATTTATGCAGCAGCAATTCAATAATTCTAATTGCTGCTAATTTTTTTCCTTAATCTTACAAGGACAATCTCCACACAACTCCGCCGTATCATCCACCAAGGAACCCGTCACTGCATTCAATTTCTTTACTTTGTATTTAAAATCTCCTGTTAAACGGTCTCTAATGATTTTTAAATTTTTCAATAAATCTCCTGTATCCATTGGTAAAGTGGCCTCTAACATTTGACGGAATCGCTTCGCAAAAGTGGGTGATTTACCATTCGTAGAAATCGCTACTTTTAAATTTCCTCTAGTAACAATCGACCCTAAATAAAAGTCGCATAAAGCTGGGGTATCTGCTACATTGACCAATACTTTATTGGCTTTGGCAATCTGTTGAACTTCTTTATTCAATGCTTTGATATTTGTAGCCGCAATCGCAATATCCTTTCCTTTCATATCACTCGCCTCAAACGCTTTCTTGATAATTTTGACATTATAATCTCCTCCTTTCAGTAATTCATCCACTTCGTGAGAAACCCAAGGCGCAACGACTGTAATATTTGCCTCTGGACTACTTTTTAAGATAAAGGACATTTTTTCGTAACCAACTTCGCCTGCTCCGACGATGAGCATTTCTAATTGGTGGAGTTTGATAAAAACGGGATATAATGGGTTTTGCATGGATTGATGATTAATTGAGTAAGTGAGTAATTTCCCTAAAGAAAAGAGCTTCCAGAAACTTGAAGTTCTGGAAGCTCTATCCATAATAATCTTATATATTAATAGGTAATCAACTATAATTGTTTAAAATGTGTTCAAATTCTTCTACTCTTTGTGGATGCAAGTCTACCACTTCGCCAATAACGATAATAGCGGGCGCACCCAATCCTTCTCTTCTCACTTCCTCCTCAATCGTATCAATTGTCCCTAAAACCATCCTTTCATTCGGCATCGAACCATTTTGGATAATCATAACAGGGGTACTCGCTTTATCTGCTTTGGTAAATAATCGAGTAATTTCTGGCAATTTTTTCATGCCCATTAATATCACAACCGTGGCAGAG
>CALJVJ010000273.1 GCA_937974625.1 uncultured Saprospiraceae bacterium | reverse complement strand
AACTTGTAATTAGACCCATCTAATAAATAAAAAACTACAGATTATTAAATCTTAGATAAACCCTAAATTGACTAAACAACAAGACTTACCGTACTTGCAAAAGCTACCTGTTTTTGTAGATTTCCATAAAATTATTTATTGCTTTTGGTTGCAATTAGTAAAAAACACACAACAAAGAAATTGAACCGAAATGACCAACGAGGAGATTATTAGTGGCATAAAACAACAAGATACTGCGGTAGAAAGGACTTTCTATTTAGCCAATCGTGGCTTGTGTATCCAGTATGCGGAGAAACATTTTTTTTGGAAAAGGAAGAATGGAACCTCCTTAAAATGTTCGGATGAAGATGCAGCGGAATTATATAATGATGCATGCGTCTTATTTATTCAAAATATTTTGAGAAACCGGATTACTGCATTAGAGGCTAAAATTTCTACTTATTTGGTGACCACCATGAAATATCAATGGTATAATAAAGCAAGAGCCAATAAATCGAACACCGTTCAAGCGGAAGAAAACATAATAGAAATGGACCAATCATCAGTATCACCAAATACGGAAACGGTACGAAATGCTGTAAGACAAGCCATTCAAGAACTAGATGACAAATGTCGGGAAATGATGACCTATCGCTACATTTTAGGGTGGGAAGATTATGAAGATATTGCGCAAGCAACTGGAAAAAATAATGGGGCGGTCATTCGTAATTTAATTAGCCGCTGTCGTAAACGATTTAAAACCATTTATCTTCAATTAACCAAAGAGGAATCTTCTCCTAATCCTAAACCGCTATAATCATGAAGGAACTCAGTGACTTAGATATACAGTTATTAGAGGACTTTTGGAATGGTCAATTGTCCGAAACCAAAAAGCAAGAAGTGGAAAATAGATTAAATAAAGACGCAGCATTTAGAACCTTGGCTGATGAGTGGCAATTACTCTTTACACAGGCGCGTATTGCCCCAAAGGAAGAGGAGAAAGAAGCTGGTCAAATTAAAGACCGATTATTGAATTATGCGAAGGAAGAAAAAGAAATTAAGAAAATCCGCTCGATTCGACCAATTTATTATTTGCTAAGTGCAGCCGCAGCGGTGGCATTAATTTTATTGTGGTTGAATTTTAATGATAGCTTATTTGAAAAAGACCCTGCCAGTCAATACTTCTCGCATTTATCAAGAGATAATGCCAATTTAAGCCCAGGCATTGAAAGTGGTGAAGATGCATATGACCAGAAAAAATATGACCGTGCTTATACACTTTTAGTAGAGGAAGTAGCAGCAGGAAGTGATAGTTTAAATTTGATTTATGCGAGTGTAGCAGCAATTGGAAATAAGCAAGGAGCACAAGCCATTTTGATATTGGAACCCTTGGTAAATACAGAAAGTTGGCAGTTGTATCAATCAGAAATTCAATGGTATTTGGCCTTGGCTTATATGCAGGAAGGCGAGACGGAGAAAGCTAGTGTTTTATTGAAAATCATTGCGGATGCTAATGGCGAATATGCAAAAAATGCCCAAGCATTGATAAAACAAATTAGAGTGCATTAAACCCCATTTTTTACCTATAAAAAAATTAACATGAGTAAGAATTTTTATGAGAAGTATGCCTATGTGGACAAGCAGGTAATTCATTCTATAGATGCATTAGAAAGAGTACCTGGTCAACCGGGCTTTATTCACATGGCATTAGTAAATAACCAAGTTGTTGCTTTCTTAGGAGAACCTGTTGAAGATTACAGTCAATATCTGAATAGATTTATCCGTACAGATAATATGTTAATACCTGAGTTTGCTAGGATGGTGAATATTGAAACATTGAAAAAACAATTAAAAAAATCTAAAAAAGGAGACAAAACAGCCATTTTTACAGCTGAAAAGGAGTTTTTTTATGAGGGGCAATTAGATAGTAATGTGCTAATTAATATTTGTGGGATGATTAGTAATAAGCATTATCCTAATATGAATATCCATCCTTGTGAAAACCGACTTCCTGAGTTTTTACATTCAGATTTTATGGGACTTGCAGGTACTTGTCCTTGGGGAGTCTTAACCTCTAAAGTAGATTCTTCTCTAAACAGTAGTGCACAGGTGTCTGATATGTCTGATAGATTACAGCATGGATTAATGCTGTTTTATATATCTACGGAAGATATAGAAGAATCCAATAAAAGGGAACAAGAAACAAACTTTAAAAGAGACCCAAACGTTCCATCGCCTTTAGATGTTATTATACAGGGGAAGCTAAGTAATTATTTTGGAGATACCTTTTGGAAGGAAAGTAAATCCGTGAAATTTAAATGGTCAGAGATTCAAGGTATTTTTCTAATACCAATGCTCTTGCCAAATCAGGAGATAGGCTATTATTGCTTACTTAATAAAGACGGAAAATCGAATAAAGGCGAATCTATTAGAAAATTATTGAGTACCTGGTTAGATGCAGTGAAAAAACTTAATGATGATGTTGATAATCAAGAAATAATAATTGGAGCGAATGACCTTAGTTTTGCTTTCCTAGACCGTTGGTGTATCTCACTAGGTAGAGATGCTAATGTAAATGCCTATGAACTAAAAAAAGTGTATAAACAGGAAGCTTTAGCTGGGAGTATCAGAATCAAAAAAAATAAGTGATTAATTAAATAATACCATGCCTGCCCAGAATCGTGGGTAGGCATGTCTTTCTTTAGGTATCTTTTCTAGATATTTTATTTTTGCTAAATGTAGCGCACTAGCAGCAGATTTTCCACTCCCTAAGTATTCGTAAAAGTAGCTCAGTAATGGAGCAGTAGTGGTTTGCGGAATTAAATATTGTGCAGCAACTACTTCAGGAATTCCAGAGTTAATGAAAGAGCGTGATAGACTAAAAGTTCCCTCCCCTATTTTTGGAACGCCTGAAGCAGATTCACAAGAAGCTAATACTAAGAGTTTGGATTGAAATTTTTCTTGATATAATTCAAAGCCATAAATTATATCTTTTGCCTGGTCTCCAAATCTAATTTGATTATCGAAACGATTGACCTTACTACTACTTGCGTGTAAAAGCAAATGAAGTATATCAAAAGAAGTATGTTCCTTTGAAAATAGATGCTTCCCTCCATTTTTATAGTTAAATAATACATAGTTGTCTCCAAATTCTTTTTGTACAGAATGTTCAATAAGTGCTAAACCGTTAGTGTTATTTAGTTTGGGATTGGTCCAAAAAGCGATATTTTTATTAATGAAATTTGATTGAATTTTAGACTGATTATGGAGGTATACTTTCCATGAAGGACTATAAACTATTTCTGCTTCATGTAATAAATAAGGTAATTTTTTAAAACTATAATCATCAAATTCCACAGATTTAGTTAATAATACTTCAAAAGGTATTGGGTCTAATAATTGGTCAGGAATTATTACCAATTGTTCAATTTTTTTAAGTCTATGAACAAAAGGACTGACTAATGATTGGTATAATTTTCTGGCAGATACTAAATATTGTTGGATGGTTACTTGGTTAAGCTTCACCTCTTTTTCTAGACAATTCCGTAGTGTGGCTATGTCTTTCCTGAATTCTGAAAAATTATCATTTTGTTGAAATACTATGACTGTATCGCGGTCAACATATATACCGAATAATTGATTTTGGCCACTAAAATAATTCACTATTCCTTTACTAGAAGGAAGAGTACTTTGTACCTCGTTTAGGGAAATAAGATTACGCTTTACATCAGAAGTAAAAGAAGCTATTCGATTTTTCCTTCGGTTTTGTAGATTATTCAAAGTATTAATTAGATTGTTTTCATACACTTCATCTTCACTTTCCAAGGAAGATTGTTTTAATTTAAATATCATTTCATTGACTCTTCCTTGCACAATTCTAATACTATCTGTTAAGGAATACTTAGGCGTTGATTCATTTTTTTTAAGCATGTCTCGAAATAGTAGATAAGATTTTAAGTGTTCCATGAAATTGAACATTTTATCTAACCAGAACTTATCTCCTGATAATTTCCATGCCTCAGATGCTGCTTCGAGTGCTTTTATATAAATTTGACTACCTGCTTCTAATTGGAAAGTAAGAAAAGCATCTTCACCTTTATCTAATAAGCTTTTGAAACCATGTTTTTCAATAAAATCAAAATAGGCGTTTGCTAAAGCTAAATCTTTTGGATTTCCTTTTTTTTGGAACTTCTCTAGTAAATCCATTGCGTAAAATCCGCTTGTAGTAAGGCAATAACGTTTCGTACTATCTATCTTAGAAATGCTAGAAATAAGACTTATGTCTATTTCTTCTTCAACACAATCATATAGGATAAAACTTTTTTTTGCGTAGCTTGCTGCTTGATGATATTGTTGTTGTTGTTGTAAAATTACTCTTAGTGCATAGTAAATGCTGGCATAGGTTCGATAATCTATTTTTTTATCACCCTTGCTTAATTTTTCAAAGTTTTGATATTGTTTAATAATGGTATCACTATCTGCAGCAAAGTGTTGAAGATAATATCCTCTTAAAACGTTATAATACCCCATTAAATAAGCATTATATATTTCCCAATCTTTTTGCCCTAAAGATTCTTTTTTAAATATATCCATTGCCTGAAAAAAATAAGTTGAATCTGCATATCGACAGACGTTGATTATCCAATCATTGTAGAATTCTATTAAATCTCTATCTTGGTTATTTTTAGCTATTGTTATGGCTTTTTTAAAGAGGGAATCGGCAATAATGTGTAATGGGATTTTTTTATTCTTTAGTAAAAATGGATTTTTCCCAATAGCTACACTTGATTGTTTTTTTAGCATATTTGCTAGCAATTTCCAAATTCTTGCTTCCAGCCATTTATTTTCAAAAGGTAGGCTCTTGATTTTTTCTAAAGTAGCCCTACAGTGATATTCTCCCCTTTCATGTGCTCTATCTAACAAACTACAATACCCCAAAATATATTCATTCTCCCAATTATAATCCTTTAAATCAGATTGATTCAAAAAGAAGTCATTTGCCAATAGACTATAATGATGAATCGAATCAGTCAAATTGCCATCTTTCAAATGTATCAGAGCTAATAAGGTGAGTGTTTGCCCAATTTTTAAATGTCCTTTGGGATAATATTGATAATACTGTTGCAAAGCTTGGTGCGCATTGCTTAAAGCAAGTTCTTTTTCCTTTTGCAAAAAGTGATAGCGGCTTTGATTATAATAATAGTCGGCTTGGAGTCCTTGGAGCACAAGGGGCAACTGCGAGAGTTTACTTTCTAGCCACTGTAACTTTGAGTCTACGTCCGCTATTTGATTCATTAATAATTGACAATACAGGGTTTGGTTGATTAAATAGATAGAATCCGCTAATTCAAGGGTAGGTGTTTGTAAAACGGTTTCATAAGCAGCGATAGCTCGGGGGAAATCTTGCTGATATTTTAATTGATTGGCTTCAGAAAAATCAACGGTTGATTGGTATATTTCTATGATTTGAGGCGTAGAAATGCTACGCTTAGCTGGAAAATTGCAACATAATAAACCAAGCAATAAAGGAAGAGCTATAATTAGCAGGACAACCAGTTTTCTCGAAGACAACATAACCTGTTTTTTGTAAAACTACTCTTTGCCTCTATGAAGACCTAGGATTAGTTGAATGAAAACTAGCATTTTTTATTCAAAAACTAGCATTTTTTGGAGAACTAAAAAAGTAATTTATTTAATTGTTTGACAGTCAAATTTTTATACCGTTAAATTATAGCAACATTTTGATTACTTTTTTTAAAATTACTATTATCTTCAACATGTTTTTTGGTAAATACATATAATTGCCAAAAGATAAAATATTTGTTAAACCCCATAAAAATTATTAACTATGAGAAGCATTTTATTGCTTGCAGCTACTGCATTCAGTCTATTCTTTACGACTGCCTTTACGACTTCCAATTCTACTACAGCACAAGATTTTCAACCCATTGAACCTGCCGTTTTTAAAATAATGGAGGTAACTGCTCTATGGGATTTACTGAAATCAAATTACGAACCTATTAGAGAACGAGACGATACTTGGTTAGATGTTGGTTTGCGTTCTAAATACGCGATGGCTAGAAATTATGCTTCTATGGATGTAATCGAAGCTACTTTTGGGCAACCTATCTTTTTAAGAGGACCGCACAATGGAGATTTAGATTTTAATTCTACGACTTCTTTCGGTTACTATAATCCAAATTTTATCGCAAGTGTACACAAAGCGGTAGAGGCTACCTTAGCTAATCCGATGTTTAAAGCAATGGGAAAGGGGGTATATGAAAAGCATTTAAAGAGTATGGCACATACTTATATCGATGCTCATAAATATTTAAAAGAACAAGATGACCTAAGAAATACACTAACTCAAGAGTATTTATTAATGATGGCAAAACCAGAAGGAACGATGGATGGCTCTTTACAAGAAAAATTTAGAGGATACGCAGAGAAAATGGAAAATAGCACTGCTAAATCTAATATTTACGAAGCTTTTACCGCTCCAGCTTTTTGGTTACGTCGGTCTATTGACGGTACGGATGATGAGTTTGTCGCTTTATTAAAAATGGTAGTGACGGAATTTGAGAAATAATTCAAACTTACGTTTACTAAACTTTCAAAGTTTAGTAAACGTCTTTCGTGCACCTAAGATAATATGCCAGTTCAAGTAAGCACTACTGCCTACTACTATATCGTCACTTCGACTCGATTGCCTTCAGGGTCTAAAATCACACTTTCATAATAACCATCTCCTGTCCAACGAGGCTCACCTGCTATCGTATAGCCATCTTTTCTCAAAGTCTCTGTCAAAGTATCAACTGTTTCTTTATTACCAACCGACACGGCAAAATGAATGATGCCCATATACTCTTTGACTAAGTCATTAATATTTTCTGGAATAGAAGGTTTATTCATTAATTCTAATCGTGGTCCTTCAGCAAAGGATAAAAAGTAGGATTCAAATTGCTTTTTGTCATTGCGGTATTTGGTATTGGCTTTTCCATGAAAATAGGTTTCATAAAAGTGCTTCATACCTTCTAAATCTTTTACCCAAATAGCTAGATGTTCTATTTTCATCGTTTAAATTTTAGTATTAAAATCGATTAACGAATACTACTAACTAAAAAAATAGTTACATTTTAAAATAAATATTTGTTGTTTAAAATATTGATTTTCAACAATTTACACGCTTACGAAATAATTTATTTTTAATTCAACTAAAAAAATAGTTGCATCCAACTAATTTTTTAGTTTAACTTTGCAGTGTGTTCGTCAGTATTGAATTATTTTAATTGTGGTAAAGAGTGACAAAAAAGAAATGCTCTGTTTTTCAAATGACATCTTTTTTGTCAACACTAAAATATAAAAAATTATAGGATGGAAAAGTTAACGAAAAGAGAAGACCAGATTATGCGAATTTTATGGGAATTAGAAAAAGCTTATGTCAAAGAGATTATTGCTGAATTTCCAGACCCTAAACCGCATTACAACACTGTATCAACGATTATTCGCTTGTTGGAAAAGAAAGGATATGTTGACCATAATGCTTTCGGAACGACCCATCAATATTTTCCTATAATTAAGAAAAAAGAGGAATATCAGAAAACAGAAGTTAAGAATGTTTTGAAAACCTATTTCGGAAATTCGCCTTCTCAAATGATTCTACATTTTGCTAAAGAGGATAAAATCTCCGAGGAAGAACTAGAAGAAATTATGAAGATGATAAAAAAGAAAGGAAAGTCGTAGTTAGTTGTGAGTGGTAAATGGCAAGTTGTAAGTGTTTTAGTTTTTCGTCACAATCAACCTTATAACCTTATCCACCTCATCAACCTTATAACCTCATCCATCTTTATACCTCTAAACCTTTTAACCTATTCAAATGGTACCTTATATTTTTCATGTATCTCTTCTTTTAGCACTGTGCTATTTATTGTATCGCTTATTGTGGGAAAAAGAAACTTATTTCCAGTTGAATCGCTGGATTTTGATTACTTGTTTGTTACTTTCTTTTGGGCTACCCTTGCTGACGGTACCAGAAAATTGGTCCTTACAAAAAAGGGTAGTTCAACAGGAAATTTTAGGAGGCATAACTATTGAAAATCCCTTAGCAACTAGAACTGTAGCGCAGCCAACTGTTGATTTAGTGAGTGAAGAAAGGATGGAAGAAATTGCTGAGGAAAATGAAAGCGCGCAGGAGACCGAAAATACAGGAGAAACTAAAATTGTGATAAAAGAAAAAGCAAGGGAGAATCAATTATTTGCATGGGCTTATAAGCTAAGTTTTTGGCAAATTGTCCAATATATTTACCTCGGTGGTTTGATTATTTTTAGTTTAAATTTTTTGATTCAACTAATGCTCATCATTTTTCAAAAACAGACCAATCCGACGATTCAAGATGGTCGATTTACGATTGTAGAAATCAATCAAGATAAAGCGCCTTTCTCTTTTGGGAATAGTATTTTTATCAATCCAACAAAATATGATTGGGATACTTATACGCAGATTTTAGACCACGAAAAAATCCATATCGAACAACGACACACTTTAGATATTTTGCTAGCGGAACTAGCGGTAATCGTACAATGGTTTAACCCTTTTGCTTGGTTTTATCGCAAGGCAGTAGAAAATAATTTAGAATACCTGACCGACTATAATATGTTAAATAAAGGCACAGAGCCCGAATCTTATCAAATGAATTTACTACGGGTTTCTGTACCACAATTACCACTCAACCTGACGACGAATTACAATCAATCATTTTTAAAAAAACGTATTGCTATGATGAATGTTAAGAAATCATCCGCTAGTAGCAGTTGGAAATACCTGTTATTATTTCCGCTACTAGCCCTGACTGTTATTACTTTAAACCCAATTCAATTACAATCACAAACGACTAAACCTGTTAGCGAGAAGGACAAAAAAGAGCAAGCAAAAGCTAAAAAAAGCTTTTGGGGAAGATGGACTACCCCACCTGCGCCTCCTGTTGCACCTCCAGCGCCACCTGCACCTCCTGTATCTGTTGCACCACCTGCACCAGTGGCACCACCTGCGCCTCCTGCACCACCAGCGCCACCCGTGTCTGGGTTTGGAGATAATTTAACGACTACCACAACGACTACCACTATCATTACCACGACAGGAGACTGGAATGACAATGAGGACGGGGGGATGTATGTAATTGGGGAAACGCATATGGACGAGGAAGATGGCGAAGGCATTCATATTGAAGGAGCGGCATCATTCGATGAGTCGAATATAGTCGTGCATAAAGGAATGGTTAGTATCGATGGAAGGGCTTATCGATTTGCTACTTCTGGAGACTGGATGGGCAAATTTGATGGCAGCGAACTATGTTTGCAATTGGCAAGTGGTGAAAAAGTAAGAGACTATAATTTTGCTATTAGTTTTTGCGATAGAGATTTTGGTTCAGCAGTATATCCATCGGCTAAAGGCCCTTTTAAATTAGCAAGGGCAGCAGGGGTATTAACACTAGATGGCAATTTTAATGGTAAAAAAGGTAAAGGAGACTATGCTTTTGCTGAAGATACTAATTTCAGAAATTATCTTAGGGGAGAAGGCTATGCTTACATTACTGAAAATTTGATGTTCCACCTATATATTGCAGAAACAGGAAAAGACTTTTTTACTTTATTAAAGAAAGAAGGATATGCTACCTTAAAAGAAGATGAATTAAAGCAATTAGTGTATCATAGAGTGCGAGCAGAAAGATTAGAAGAATATTTTGACTCCTTTCGAAAAGCAGGTTTAGGAAAACCTAAAATGAGTGATATTGTCGCTATGGCTAAGCATGATATCCCACCAAGTTATGTGGAAGAACTGGGCGGAGAATTATTTAAAGACTTAACTATTAATGATATAGTGCAAGCAAATATTCATGGAATTGAGCCTAAATATATTCGAGCAATTAAGTCCTTAGGTTATGAGGATTTCACTTTTCATGATATTATTGACCTTTCTAGTCATGGAATTGAAGTTGACTACATCAAAGATTTGAAAGATTCTGGTCTAGCCTTGTCAAAGCATCAAATAGTAGGAGCAGGTGCACATGGCGTAGAAGCGGATTTTGTTAAAAGAATTGCTGTTCTAGATTTTGATAATTTACAATTTAGTGATATTCTCGAATTTGGCGTACATGGAGTAGATGCAGATTTTCTAGAGGAACTTAACCATTCAGGTATCAAGCATTTGAATAAGCAACAAATTATTGATGCAACTATTCATGGCGTGGATGCTAACGATATTATCGAATTTATGGAATTGGATATCAATGGATTGTCTTTTAATAATATCACTCAACTTATAGTTCATGGTATTGACGCAGACTTTGTAGGTGATTTTAAAGATTTAGGTTACGATGATTTATCAGTTAACCAGATTACTGATTTGAAAATTCATGGTATTGATGCAGATGATGTTTATGATTTTAATAAACTAGGTTTTAAAGATATTTCATTCAATCAACTAAAAGAGTTAAGAGTGCATGGGGTAACACCTAGTTATATCAAAAGAATCAATCGAAATGGGGACTATAATAATTATTCTTTGAAAGATTTTATAGAATTGAAAGTTCACGGACCCAAAAAACAGACTCGAAGACAGGAGTAGCTAAGATGTAACGCAGATTACTAATCCGCCTTCAGAGATTTATTGAGGACGGATTAACAATCCGCATTACGATACACCCGATTTAAATCAAAAGCGTAGTGAGAGACCTTTTAATGGTTTCTTATTGCGCTTTTTTTATTTGGAAAGAATTTTTAGATTTAACCCATGGAATCAATTAACTGGAAAAAACAACTAGTCGAAGTCATTGTCCTTATAGTGGGTATTTTAATCGCTTTTGGGCTCAATAATTGGTGGGCGAATCATAAAGAACAAGCGATTATGCAAAAACACTTCCTCAATTTAGAAGAAGAAAATAAAGACAATCGTGCAATGTTAGATACTTCTATGGTGATGATTGATTATAGTATGGGACTGATTGACAGTATTTTCAGAAATAATGGTCGACCTAATGCGGAAGAGAAAGTGGCGAGTTGGACATTTGAATTAATCAACATCATTCCCACATATACTTTTAAAAATGCCTACCAAACCTTATCTCAGACAGGTGATATTCGATTGATTAATGATTTTGATTTAAAGCAAGATATTATTGGTTTGTATGAATATTACAAATTTATTGAGTCCGTAGATAAAGTGCATTTAGACTTTTTTAATACTTATTTCTACCCTTTTTTAATGAAAAATATTGCTTTTGGTACTCGAAAGGCAATGGACTCAAGTATTTTTTCGACCACTCAGTACAAAAATATGATTGGTACTTATAGCCACCATTTAAGAACGAGAAAAGAGGTGTATCATAAAGCATCCGCTTTTATGGCTAAGGTAGAATATAGGTTGGAGGAGCTTAATGAATGATTTCAAAAGAACAAAGATTCAAACTATGTATACTACTTCTTAGAAGAAAAAGTGAAATTGGTAGTACATACTTTAGCCTGTTGTGTTACAAAGTCTTTAGACTTTTCTATTTAAGACTTACCTAGAGGTCGCTTAACCCAACAAGCTAAAGCAAATACTACCTATTTTTAATATAGTCGATTGACTAAAAACTTACCACTAGTCAATTGTTGATTAGGCATTTTGACTTGATAAAAATATAAGCCATTTTCATAAGCACTGACATCTAGTTTTATGGTTTCATCATATTGATTACCCAGTGTTTGAGTAGTCATTATTTGTCCAAAAGCGTTGATGACTTGTAAAGTCCCTTTGCCTTTAGTCTCAGACTTATGGATGCGTAAGAAAAATTCTGTTTGTGCGGGATTCGGGAAGGCCGCTAATTGAACATCATTACTTTCTCTAATCGTCAAATCGCTAGCGACCATAAAAATAGATTCTTCACAAAGCACATTATACTCCTCATCAAAAACGCGTACCATATAATTACCTACTGGAATATTGGTAGCAGTAATCGTGTTACCACATTCCCACATACAGGCAAAGACATCCTTATAATGCGTGTCAATTACTTTCATATGATAATTTTCAGCTTCATCCCCTACTAACTTCACCGTCCCATTTCTATAAGTAACCTTCACATCATTGCAATGGAAAATGCCATTACTTGGAATGGACTCATCTAATAAGGTGATAGCTTGTTCGCAAATTAAAGCCCATTCAGTATCATATGTTTTGATGACGTATGCTCCTGGTGGCAAATTAGCTATCTGTTCACTCCCACAATCTTGAGTACAATTGAAAACCTCAAAGTAATCGTTATTAACATCATGAATTTTGAAGAAGTAGCTAGCTTCGGGTGTACCTTTCATAATAACTGTTCGGTTATTATAAGCGATATTAATAACACCACATTCGATAGTTGTGAAATCACAAGCGCCTTCGGTCCAAGATTTCAATCCTAAGTTTTGCGCCATGCATTCATTTTCATAAGTTACGCCATTGCAAGCACAAACGGGTGCATAGATTTCAGGACAAGGCGCACCAGGAGTTGGTAACCCTTGGCAATCATCTTCACAATCATCTTTTAGAACCGTTCTAACTTTTACCGCTTTTTCAAAGAAATCGCCACAAGGTGTACCAGTGTTAATACCTCCTTCTTCACAGAAAAGATTGCCATCAATTGCACAAGACATTACATGGTTCACCGCATCAGGGCAATTAACAAAATCACCCAAAGAAACCAAATAATTTTTTCCTTCATAACTATAAACCGCTATTTCTGTAATACAGACAGCGCACAAATCATCACTGAAATCCAGTAAGGCTAAAACATCACAATCTCCGTCATTATTACACTCGCCTGCTGATGCAATTTCTACCCCTGCACATTTAGCTTCACATTCGTTACCATAAGTTCTGCCATCTACGCCACACACTGGGTCGTAATTATCAGGACAGGCACAATCGATTTCACATGGTCCTTCCGTATATTTTAAAATACCATTTTGGCTGGCAGTACATGCATTTTGGTAGGTTACACCATCACATCCACAAACAGGTTGGTATTCCCCATCACATCTGATAACTGGATTAGGTGGACCAAAACAATCATCTGGGTCAGGGCATGGGCCTTCTGTCCAAGATTTCACCCCTGCAATACTTGCACTACAACTGTTTCCATAAGTTATGCCATCACATCCACATACTGGCTCGTATACTTGTGGACAAGCAACTCCTTCTAGTGGCGTGCCTAAACATTCTTCACAACTTCCTTCAAAGGCTACTTCGACCCCAGCGCAAGCAGCTTGGCAGGCATTCCCATAAGTTTTACCATCTACCCCACAAACGGGAAGCGCAACCGTCGGACAAATACAAGGGCATTCCCCCTCTGCTAAAATATCAACATTAGCACAATCCGCTTTGCAACGGTTATCGTAAGTTTTGCCATCTGCTCCACAGACAGGCGCATATTCTTCTGTACAAAAACAAGGGGTACAATCTTCTTTTAAAATGACCTCTATTTTTTCTGCTACACTAAAAAAGTCACCACAGGTACTCATCAATTCACCACCACCATCATTACAAAATGGTTCTCCTGTTTCACAATCTATGACAGTATTCGGTACATCTGCACAGATGATATTGTCTCCGATATACACCAGATAGCTTTTATCATTATAGGAATAAACCGCTATTTCTGATAGACACTGGCTACATAAATCGGTATTAAAAGTGATTCTAGCCAATAAATCGCAAGTCGTTATAGGGGCACATTCGCCTTCCGAAATAATGTCAACTCCTGCACAGTCTGCCATACATCGATTGCTATAAGTTTTGCCATCTACCCCACACACGGGCGCATATTCTGCATCGCAACCACAAATAGGTTCACATTCCCCTTCTGCCACTACCTCTACCCCTTCACAGGCCGCTTCACACGCGTTGCCGTATGTTTTTCCATCAGCACCGCAGACGGGTGCAAATTCTGTTGTACAAATACAGCCTCCACAGGTTTCTTGTAAAATAGTTTCTACTTTTTCTGCCTTGTCTAAAAAATTATCACAAGTCTCTCCTAATAATCCACCGATAAAACAAACATCTTCGCCAGTATCACAGTCTACAACTCGCGTTTGACCATCAGCTAATAAGACATTATCAGCTATAAATACTAAAAAACTTTTACCGTCCAATTCATACACTGCAATTTCTGTCAAACCTTGTTCACATAAATTGGTCGCGAAGGTGATGCGTGTTAATAAATCACAGGTCGTAACAGTGGTACATTCACCCTCTGCTGCAACTTCTACGCCCGCACAAGCTGCTTCGCAACTATTGCCATAGGTTTTACCATCTACGCCACAGACGGGCATATAGACTAAGGGGCAAAAGCAACCTTCTACAAACACCTCATAAGTCGCCTCACAAAGTCCTTCCCAATTTTCATTAAATAATTGAACTTGCACATGGTAAGTTCCACCATTTAATGCAGGAAACGCTATTTCATCACCACAGTTGTCATTGCATTCTGCTTGACGGTTCCAATTGATATCAAAAATTTTAATAATGGCCTTTGGCGCTTTGATATTAGCTACTTTAATAGCAGTATTGGCAGTGGTTACTTGTAACTCATCGCATTCGGTAGCGAAGGAGCTAGACCAAGAAAAAAGTAATAATAAGAGGGTTGGGAGGTAGGTTTGAAAATACTTTTTTCGGTTTTGGAGAAAGTTCTGCTTCATGTTCTTTAGTTTTAAATGATGTTGTTTCTAAGTACTAAGAGTGGGGATAGTTGTAAAATGGTTGGGTTACTAGCTGATTTTTTTATTAAAAATTAGTTTTAGTCTGTTGGATAGTAAAATGCAGTAGTTAAATATAGTGTATAAAAATACTTAAAAGTGGGAATACTTCCTAATTTTTCATTTTTTCGAAATAGAAATCTTTATTTTTGAGACGTCTAATTATTCTTAAAACCATGAGTGATGAAAACGATATACTTCTCCATCATAATTTCTTTCTTTTTTACGACTGCTATTTTTTGTCAGAGTGAAGTAATTCACATTAAGAACCCTTCATTTGAGGATTATCCGAGACCTGAACGAGTACCTGAAGGTTGGATAGATTGTGGTTTTGAACTAGAATCTCCACCTGATACGCACCCCTCTGGCGCTTTTGAGGTCGTCCAAACACCCGCTGATGGAATGAGCTTTTTAGGCTTGGTGGTTAGGGATATTGATACTTGGGAAAAGGTAGGTCAAAAACTAGGTAAGCCAATGACAAGTGGGCAATGTTATGGTTTTAAAATAAGTCTCTGTAGGTCAGATAAATATGTTAGTATTAGTAAGCATACAGGAATGAAAGCAAACTATGTTGAACCTACTAAATTAGTATTATGGGGAGGGAATTCTTTTTGTGATAAAGTCGAAAAACTAGGAGAAACACCACTAATTGAACATACAGATTGGAAATCTTATATAATCCTTTTTCAACCCCAAAAAGCATACTCCCACATCCAATTAGAAGCATTTTATAAACAACCTATTTTAGCACCTTATAATGGAAATTTGCTCGTCGATAATGCATCGCCAATGGTACCAGTACCTTGTGATAGTGCTGCCATTTGGAATAACGAAAAGTATGAAGCATTATTCAATGATATAGCACCTGTATATGTGGATATTGAAGCATCAGATGTAGATGTATCATCTACCCTGTCCCCAACGATTAGTGCAGAAAGAATTGCCCTTAGAAAACCTATTTCTGTTATTTATTATAATTCGAGTTTGGATGCTGAAGGAAGAACTAAAGCTTTAAAAGCAATAGTTGAATTTTTTAATGATAGACCTTCTTCAAAAGCCAATATTATTATCGAAGAGCATACAAAAGCACAACGTAAACTCCAAAAACAAAAGTTACTAAGAGATTTAAAGCAACTGGGAATAGATAAATCAAAGTGTAAAATAACCTTATTAAAGAAATAGAATTAAATGGTTTCGGAACTAAAACCTTACCTTCGCAGTTAAGCCTATTATTAGGATAAAAAATGTTCCGTTATGTCCAAACAATCCGAACCCGCCAACCCTATGTCTCGCCTCTTCCGCTACCTGCGGAATTACAAAAAACAAGTAGGCGTTTCTGTATCTGCGACCATTACCAATCAGTTATTTGATATGATGCCGCCGTTTTTAACGGCTTGGATGATTGATTCTATGAGTGGAAATGTACCCGCATGGATTCCTCGTTGGACAGGGCTGAGTGATTTATGGGAGGTAGCTATCTTTATTTCCATTATTACGGTTATCATTTTTGGTTGTGAAAGTTTTTTTGAATGGATGTATCAAAGAGGGTTTATGCAGCTTGCACAACGCGTACAACATGACCTCCGATTAGATGCTTATAACACGATGCAAGAAAGAGAAATTGCCTATTTTGAAGAACAACGAACAGGCAACCTAATGTCCATGCTCAATAATGATGTCAATCAATTAGAGCGCTTTTTAAACGGCAGTTTTAAATCAATCATCCAATTAATTATTTTAGTAATTGTGGCAGGTTGGGCGCTGTTTAGTTTCTCTTGGCAACTAGGCGCTATCAGTATGTCTTGTATTCCTTTTATCGTTTATGGTAGCTTTTTATACCAAAAAAGAATTGAGCCACATTACCAAGAAATAAGAGAAACAGTAGGTGCATTGAGTAACCGATTAGAAAATAATATCTCTGGCATCTCTGTGATAAAAAGTTTTACTGCCGAAACCTACGAGACTAAAAGAGTCATCGAGAGTTCGGAAAATTATCGAAATGCAAACTTCGCAGCCATTCAATGGAATGCCCTGTATATTCCCCTTATTCGGATGGTTATTGTAGCAGGTTACGCTTCTGCATTATTGTTAGGCTGTTATTGGGTCATCAATGGGATGAACGGGTTTACCATCGGTTCTTTGGCTTTTGTGGCAATGATGTTGGAGCGTTTATTATGGCCGATTACTCGATTGGGAGATGTCTTTGACCAATATGAAAGAGCAAAGGCTTCTTCTCGAAGAATCTTTGGGTTGATAGATGCACAAAATCAAATTACAGACCCCGCCAATCCGCAAAAATTACCTGCTGCTACAGGAAATATTCATTTAAAAAACATTTCTTTTTGGTATAAAAAAGGACAAAGCATTTTAGATAATATTTCTTTAAATATTGAAAAAGGGCAAACGATTGGTATTGCAGGTCCAACCGGTGGTGGTAAAACAACTTTGATAAAATTACTACTCCGATTATACGATGTAAAGTCTGGCAGTATTGAATTGGAAGGGATTGATATTAAAAATTTGACCCTCAAAAATTTACGTCAAAATATCGGCTTCGTCAGCCAAGAAGTCTATTTGTTTCACGGAAGTATCAGAGAAAACATTGCTTACGGGATGCCCGAAGCTACCCAATCCGAAATTACCCAAGCGGCTCAAAAAGCCCAATTACATGATTTTATCGACAGCTTACCAGACACTTATGATACAATAGTTGGCGAACGAGGGATTAAATTATCAGGTGGTCAACGCCAACGATTGAGCATTGCTCGGGCGATTCTCAAAGATGCCCCGATTCTCATTCTAGATGAAGCGACTTCTGCGGTGGACACAGAAACGGAACGAGCCATACAACAAAATTTGCATCAATTGACCGAAGGTAAGACTGCTTTGATTATTGCGCACCGCTTGTCTACGATTCGCCATGCGGATAAAATTATTGTGTTGAAAAATGGAGGAATTGCCGAGTCAGGGACGCATACTGACTTATTGGAGACGGATGGCATCTATGCAGATTTATGGAAGGTACAGATTGGGGAACTGGTTTAATCAGTTTTGGCATCTTTTACGTTTTTTTTTGAACCACAAAGGACACAAAGTTCACAAAAGGAATTCACAAAAGGAATTCACAAAAGTTTTTATTTTTCTTTTGTTCATCTCTTTTTGTGTCCTTTTATGCTCTTTTGTGGTTCAAAAATACTCAAATAGATTTTTTCCTATTTTGTAATAAAATCCTTAGCTATATATAAACCATTCTATCTTTTCCCTACCTTCGCCTCATGAGACTATTAAAAAACATCGCCATTGCTGCCTTTATTCTCATTGCAGCTTGTGCTATTTACGGTTACTGGTATTATAATTCTTTAAAGCCTACCTACGAAGGAACACTCACTTTACAAGGTTTAGAACAAGAAGTCGAAGTCTATTATGACGATTACGGCATTCCTCATATTTATGCGCAAAATGAAACGGATGCGCAATTTGCCTTGGGTTATGCCCATGCACAAGACCGTTTATGGCAGATTGAATTATTGCGTCGAGTGGGCAGTGGTCGATTGTCTGAGATTTTAGGAGCATCTACCTTAAAAACAGATAAATTCTTTAGAACAATTAATTCTTTAGAAACAGCGAAGAAAGGGAAAAAAGCGTTTGATGAACTTCCTGCAGATGACCCGATGAAAAAGGCTGCCTTGGCCTATTATGCTGGCGTCAACAGTTTTATTAAAAATGGACCAACCCCTGTAGAATTTGAGGTATTAGGTATCAAAAAGGAAGAACTGACCATTTTGGATGCTTACGCTACTTTTGGGTATATGGCATTTAGTTTTGCACAAGCATTTCGGACAGACCCTATTGTGGCAAAGATTCATCAACAATGGGGCGATACTTACTTAAATGATTTGGATGTACATTGGAATCCTGAAGCGCAAGTAATTCCCGTTTACTCGGCATCAGAAGTAACGACTACTGAAATGTCCGATGCACTGAGTATGAATGAATTGTTTGAAAGCTTACCTACGCCACCTTGGATTGGGAGTAATAGCTGGATTATTAGTGGTAAAAAAACAAAGTCAGGAAAAACGATTTTTACCAATGACACGCATATTGGTTTTGCTCAACCTTCCGTTTGGTGGGAAGCACATGTAGAATATCCGGGGCACCGAAGCTATGGCAATTATTTGGCAGGCGTACCATTTCCAGTTATCGGTCATAATGAGGATAAGGCACTAGGATTGACGATGTTTGAAAATGATGATATTGATTTTTATGTAGAAAAATTGAATCCAGATAATCCCAATCAAGTAGCTTTTCGAGATGAATGGGAAGACCTTGATGTCAGGAAAGAGGTGATAAAAGTAAAAGGAGAAAAAGATATTGAATTTGAAGTAAAAACTTCTCGACATGGCCCTATTGTGAACACAGTAGTGGATGGCATTCAAAAAGTAACCGACCAACCCGTTTCTGCTTATTGGATTTATAACGAATTTACACCGAATAGTCTAGAGACCAATTATGAATTGTCTCATGCTACCAACATCGACGAGGCTAGAGTGGCGGCGGCAAAAATTATAGGTCCAGGCTTGAATGGCATGTATGCGGATAAAGCAGGGAATATCGCTTGGTGGGCAATGGGAAAACTACCAATTCGTCCCGCTCATGTGAATTCAAAACTGTTTTTGGATGGTGCAAGCGGAAATGATGAAATTTTAGGGTACTATGATTTTAAAGATAACCCACAATCTGAGAACCCACCATCAGGTTATCTCTATTCTGCTAATAATCAACCTGATACAACGAATGGTGTTTTGCACCCTGGCTATTATATTCCAGAAGATAGAGCCAAAAGAATTATGGATTTGGTGAGCGCCAAAGATGATTGGGACGTAGCGGCGTCTAAAGAAATGATAACGGAAGTAGTCTCTGATAAAAAGCGAATAGTAGCTAAACAAATTATTGAACTTTTAGCAAATAGTTCTTTTAAAAATGAAAACGCTGGTAAAGCGGCTGAAATTTTAGCGACTTGGAATGGGGATAATCAATTGGATGATATTGCGCCAACCATCTTTGCTAAATTGCAATACAAAATATTAGAATTGACCTGTGCAGATGAACTGAGTGAAATAGAATTTTCTGAGTTTTTAACGACAGTTCTTTCTCGCCGTAGCCTCCCATTTTTATTAGAAAAAGAAGCTTCTCCTTGGTGGGACAATCAAGCTACCAAAGATAAAAAAGAAAGTAGACAAGAAATTCTCTTAGCTGCTTTTGAAGCGACTTTATCAGAAATAGGTGAGCAACTAGGGACAGACATCACGCAATGGCAATGGGAAAAAGTCCATACCATCGAACATCCACACACCTTGGGTCAAAATCCATCATTACGCCCGTATTTTAATGTCGGTCCTTTTCCTGTTAAAGGAAATAAAGAGGTGATTAATAATATGAGTTATACTATTAATGGGTCTGGAAAATATGAGGTCGTTAGCGGCCCTGCTGTTCGTCGGATTGTTGATTTTGCAGACATTGAACATTCTTGGAACGTTTTACCTACTGGTAATTCTGGCAATCCTTTGAGTCCACACTACTCAGACCAAGCGCAACTATTTGTCGATGGAGCATTTCGGATGCAGTTGATGAATAAGGAAGAGATTATACAGCAGGGTCGGAAATTGATTTTGAAAAGTAAATAAGGTAAGTTTATCAAATATAAAGCTACTAGTTGGTGCGAGGCTCCAGCCTCGTTCCTTTAACTTAAAACGAAAAATGACCAACTCAAACACCCAAGGAGAATTTGCTCGCGGCTGGAAAACCTTATTAGCCTCCTTTCTCGGAATGGGCGTTTGTATCGTTTCGTTGTCCTATTATTCTGGTGGTATTTGGATAAAGCCCTGGCAAGCCGAGTTTGGATGGACCCGAACAGAAATAGGAACTGCCCAAACTTTGAGTACCTTAGTTTTAGTATTAACAGCCCCTTTTGCGGGAAAATTAATTGACCGATATGGATTGAGGCTAGTCTCGACTATTTCTCTTTTTTTATATGGCCTCACTTTGTATGCCGTCAGTAAAATGAATGGCGAACTGTGGATGCTTTATTTACTCTTTATCCTCACGCCACTAGTAGCAGTCGCATCTTCACCACTTGCCTTCACGCGTGCGATAAATGCCTGGTTTGATAAACACAAAGGATTGGCATTAGGACTAAGTTTGACATCAACGGGCGTTGCGGCATTTTTGATACCAAAATATTTGACGCCCTATGTAGCTGAACATGGTTGGCGAGCAGGTTATTTTGTATTATTTGCCTTGGTGATGATAGTTTTACCTATAGTTTGGTTATTAATCAGAGATAATCCGCCAGAAGTGGCAGAAAAAACGATAGATGGGCAAACAACCTTATCTGGACACACCTTCAAAGAAGCAATGAATACGCGCACCTTTTGGATGATAGCCATTATATTTTTGTTAATAGCCGTTGCGGTAGCGGGGTTGATTCCTAGTTTTATTCCCCTGCTACAAGATGCTGGTTTGAGTGCAGCAGAGGCTGGAGGATATGCGGCTATTTTGGGCGCATCTGTGATGCTGGGTCGTTTAATTACAGGTTTTTTGATTGATAGAATCTTTGCCCCTTATGTAACGGCGGCTGTTTTTACATTAGTTGCTGGTGGGTGTTTAGCATTAGGGCTTGGAGGGATTCAATATGCTTATTTAGCGGCGATTGCTTTAGGATTTGCCATTGGTGCGGAAGTAGATTTAATAGGATTTTTTACCGCTAAATATTTTGGTTTAAAAAATTATGGGACGATATACGGTTTTCAATACAGTACCTTTAACTTTGGTGCAGCGATAAGTCCTGTTTTAGCAGGTTATATTTGGGACACAACAGGCAATTATGATATGGCATTGATTGGAGGAGCCGTATTGATTGGAATTGCGATAATTATTGCTTTGTTTTTGCCAAAATTTCCAGTGCCTAATACGATTAAAAAATAAATCGTAGCTTGAACAACTTGTCCGAGCGTACGATACCTACTTAAAATTAATCAAAACAAATATTATGAAAAAAAAAACAACTAAAAAATCGGCGATTGCTAGACGTTCTTTTATAAAAAATGCAGCAGTAGCCTCCTCCATCTTCATCATTCCACGTCATGTTTTGGGCGGAGTTGGGTATACCCCACCAAGTGACCGATTGAATTTAGCAGCCATTGGTGCTGGTGGGAAAGGGTCTAGTGATATAAAAAATGCTTCCGTCAATGGTAGAGAAAATGTAGTGGCTTTGTGTGATGTAGATTTTGCAGGTTCAGCTAAGCGGTCGATTGAAAATTTTCCAAATGCCAAATTGTACAATGACTATCGAGAAATGTTAGATAAGGAAAAAGATATAGATGCGGTGACCATCTCCACACCTGACCATGTGCATGGCCCTGCGGCAAAATATGCCATGGATAGAGGCATACATGTCTATGTACAGAAGCCTATGACCCATAATATTCGCGAAGCCAGAATCCTAACAGAATTAGCTAGAGAAAAAAGAATTGTGACGCAGATGGGTAATCAAGGCGGCTCGAATCCATTGCTAAAAATGGTACAAAAATGGGTAGATAAAAAAAGAATTGGAAAAATATCAAAAGTACAGGTTTGGACCAATAGACCGGTATGGCCACAAGGAGGAGCGATGCAGCAATCAGATGCCAGTCAAAAGCCAAAAGATTTATATTGGGATTTATGGCTAGGGCCTGCACCTGCAATGCCTTTTACACCTAAATTACATCCTTTTAATTGGAGAGGTTGGTGGAATTATGGAACAGGTGCTTTAGGGGATGTTGGTTGTCATTTAATAGATATTCCTTTTAGAACTTTAGGCTTAAAATATCCAACTTCTGCGGAATGTAGTGTTGGCTCAGTGTATACCCAAATGTGGAATGCGGATTATCATCCAGAAGGTTGTCCTGCCTCTTCTTTTATCACACTCAATTTTGCAAAAACTAAAAAGACAAGATCACCGATTGAAATGACGTGGAGTGATGGTGGCATCCGACCTGCACACCCAGATATTATTCCTGCGAATGATGACATTGGTGGAAAAGACAGTAAAAATGGCGTCTTAATCATTGGGTCAAAAGGCATTATTTCTACCAATATCAATGACAGTTCGCCTTTAATGCCAAAGCTTTATCTCAATAATGGTAAAACAGAGTTTGGTCCAGAAGTAGAGAAAAACGACGAACCAGAATATGGACACCAACGCAAGTGGGTCGATGCTTGTAAAGCAGGATTCAATAGCGCAGAACACAAAGCTTTGACTTCTTCTTTTGACTATGCAGGACCAATGACTGAAACCGTTTTGATGGGTAATTTAGCGATTAGAAGTTATATGCTACGAAAAGAAAATAGCAAAGGACAAATGGAATTTTTCGCTCGAAAGAAGCTACTTTGGGATGGCGAAAATACTAGAATTACGAATTTAGAAGAGGCGAATCAGTTTGTTGGAAGAACCTATAGACAAGGCTTTGAAGTTTAGAAAGTGTCAAGTGCAAGTGTCAAGTTCAAATTACCCTATTCTGTAGGCTATGGAAATTGAACTTGATACTTGGTTCTTGAATTTGCACTTATTACTCCTCCACCTTCGTCAACACTAACTGGTTATCAATATGGCTTTCTATATTAAAAAAGGTCAAGGTCTCACTACCATTTACAATCGAATAACCAGCTGTACCAATATCGGTATCAATGGTCCAGTCAGTTGTGTTTACCTCAAATTTTTCTAAGACATATGGTTCAAAGTAGCTAGATATTCTGTTAATTTCTGGCGGCAACATTCCCTCAATACTATAATAATTTACTTCTAATTGATTGCCTTTGGGCAAAACGATAACGACCCAAGATTGGTCGTGCCCACCTAGGGTATAAGTGCCGACCAAATCTCTTAAGTTTTTCTTTTTCGTTCGAGTTTGATTATAATCATAACAGCTACTTTCTGGCACACAATTACCTGTTTGGGGATTAACTGCATATAATGTTCCTGGGTAAAAACCATTCATTACAGGTCTTGGATTCTTTTTGCTAATAAATTCAGTTGTTAGTACTTTGCCATCGACCTCAGGGTCTTTACCATTTTCACAAATATGTTTAACATATTGATGTTTGACTTTGCCCGTCGATAAATTATAATCAAAAAGTTCTGTCCGTTCACAAGCTGCTTCATTTTGTACTTTCGCATCAATTAACTCCCATTTTTTATTTTGCAATCTAAATCGATGCGTGTAATTCCATTGATCTCGACTTCCGCCAAAATGAACTAAGACAATTGTACCATTATCAATCTTTATACTTTGAAAAGGGTCTCCAAAAACACCGCCATGTTCGCTTGGCAAAACCGCCCCTTTAGCTTGGTGCATTAATTTCCAATCGTCTTGCATTACCTTAAAAATCAAGAGTATCCGTTCTTCTCCCATCTCTCCAATTTCTCCTGTATTGAGGACAAATACTTTTTCAGCTTGCCCATCTCTATCTAAATCTCCCGTTGCTTCTCTAAGCATTTTGTAACCAGCAGGAAGCTCCATTTCAAAAGGGGGCAACGTTGATTTTGGTGGCATCACGGTAGGTGTTTTCGTTTTATCGTCAGGGTTATTGGTAGGTGGGAAAGGACAGCTATATAATAAAATAACAAAAAAGCAGACTAGGCTAAAATGTAAATTTCTCATAAGTTGTAATCTTTTAATTGGTTTACGAGGAAGCGTTTCAATATTTGGGGTAGTCTAATAGGTAATTTACAGCATTTTTATGGGAAAATTATGTTAGTACAAATAAATTCCAAAAAATAGTTAGGTTTTAAAATTCAGATTTTAAAGTATTATCTATATCGTGGAAAAAGGATTTACTACCTTTAGACCGAACCTTACGGTTAATAAAATAAAACTTAAAATAAGATTCAATGAAAAATCTAACCATTCTCACTACCCTGTTATTATTTTTTACTGCCTGTTCTGTCCCCTCCGTGGTACAAGAAACACCTGCGCCCAATAAGGCGATGGAAATACCAACAGAAGAAATGGCTTCCACCAAAATCGAAACCTCCGAAATCCTTTGGGATACTTGGGGCGTACCTCATATTTATGCCAAAAATGAAAAAGACCTATACTACGGCATGGGTTGGGCACAAATGCACAGTCATGGTGACTTGCTCATGAAATTATATGCCGAAGCAAGAGGAGAAGGCGCTAAATATTTTGGAGAAAGTGCCTTAGCATTAACCAAAAATCTATACACATTTGACATACCTGCACGCGGAAAAAGAGCATTGGATTTATTGACGGAAGAGGAAAAAATGGTTTTAGACGCCTTTGTAGCGGGGATTAATGACTATGCAGCGGCACATCCTAACCATATTGTCAAAAATCTTCGAAGTGTGTTACCTATCAAACCTTCCGATGTCAATGCACATTCCTTAAGAAATTTATTTATAGAATTTATTGGTAATCGAGAAATGGGCAAAGCTCAAGGAGAACAAATTGGTTCGAACACTTGGGCAGTCAGCCCACAGCGTACGACCTCTGGCAAGGCACTTTTATTAGCCAATCCACACCTTCGATATGATGACCTTTGGTTATTCTATGAAGCGCACACCATAACGGATGACACCAATCTTTATGGCTCTACTTTGGTCGGTTCTCCAACCATTAGTATTGCGTTTAACGAACATTTGGGCTGGAGCCATACGGTCAACACCTTGGATGCAGCAGATTTATATCGTTTAAAATTAGATGGCGAAGGGTATTTATTAGATGGTAAAAGAGAAAATTTCAAATTGAATCTCTATAATATTCCCGTCTTACAAACAGATGGAAATATCCGTACGGAAAAATTAATGGTCAAAAGCTCTGTACATGGGCCAATTGTCAAAATGGGCGAAAAAGAAGCCATAGCACTTCGCATAGCTCGATTAGATAATCCAGGCAATATGTTGGACCAATGGAAAAAAATGGGCGAAGCGACCTCTTTGGAAGAATTCCAAACAGCTTTGGCCCAAAATGATTTACCAATGTTCAATGTAATGTATGCGGATAAAGCAGGTAATATTTTTTATCATTTTGCAGGGTATACGCCTGTAAGACCAGAAGGAGATTGGGATTTTTGGTCAGGTATAGTACCGGGAGATGACTCTAAGTATATCTGGGATACTTATCATTCCTATGAAGAATTACCTAAGTTGCTAAATCCAAAATCCGGTTGGTTACAAAATGCCAATGACCCACCTTATACTTGTACGATACCGACAGAATTAGACCCCAAAGATTATCCTGCTTATATGGCACCAGTAGAAATGGGCTTCCGACCACAACGTGCCGCTAATATTATGCTGGCAGATGAAAAAATCTCTTTTGAAGAATTTGAGCAATATAAGCATGATACCAAAATGGAACTAGCCGATAGACTACTAGACGATTTATTAGCTTTAGAAACACCTGAGGCCAGTAACTTACAAAAAGAAGCTTTTACCCTTTTAAAAAATTGGGATGGTCGAAGTGAGGCTACTTCAGAGGCTGCGCTATTATTTGCCAATTGGCATTTAAAAATGACAGGAGGCAACTTTGAAACGGATGCATTCTTTGCCAAACCTTGGTCTTTTGAAAATCCTGCAACTACGCCTGATGGTCTAAAAGACAAGGCAGCAGCCTTACAAGCCCTAGATGTAGCCGCTAAAGAAATCAAAATGGGATATGGCAAATTAAATGTGCCTTGGGGTTCAGTCAATAAGGTAAGTTTTGGCAAAAAAGAAATTCCTGGTAATGGCGGTTTTGGCTGGCTTGGTCAGTTTAGAACAATGTATTATCAACCACTAGGTAAGCCCGGTACCGCAGGAAGTTTACAAAGTCGAGCAGTCGCAGGAGATACTTATGTAGCCATCATCGAGTTTGGCGACCGTCCTAAAGCTAAGGCACTTTTAACCTATGGTAATGCCACGCAAAAAGGTAATCCACATATTGGTGACCAATTGGATTTATTTGCGCAGAAGAAACTACGACCTGTTTGGTACGAGCGTGCAGAAGTGGAGGCGAATGTGGAAAAACAAGAAGTTATTAATCGAAATAATTAGTGCTTAAGTCGAATGGATAATTTTTTTGAGTAAAAAAATTATTACTTCGTGTTATTATAGGTTATTAGTTATTAGTAATCAATTGATTATAATTTTATAATAACTAGGCGTTATTCCAAAAGGTTTAGAGCTTCCAGAACTTGAAGTTCTGGAAGCTCTTTCATAGGACATATTTTAGAATAAACACTACTAATCTTAAATTCACGTTGATTGACCCTTTAATAAATCTTTTCAAAAAATGATACCTATGAGAAATGCCCTACTCACTTTCCTCCTATGCAGTTTATATCTATCCTCCTATGCTCAATCCAATGCAAAAATAGAGCTTGGTACAATAGAGGTCATTAATTCCAAAATTCTAGACGAAGAAAGAAAGATTTGGGTCTATATACCTGATGATAATAACGACGGTATTGCCTTTGCCAAAACAAAATATCCAGTTGTTTATTTATTAGATGGCGATGCACATTTCTATTCTGTGGTGGGGCTGATTCACCAATTAAGTTCCGTAAATGGGAATACGATTTGTCCCAAAATGATTGTCGTGGGCATCCCGAATACCAATCGAACTAGAGACTTGACGCCAACTAAAGGAACCCCACATCCTTTTATAGACAGTGCCATGATAGCCAATTCAGGTGGTGGCGAAGCATTTATGGAATTTATGGAAAAGGAGTTGATTCCACATGTAGAAGCTAATTATCCAACGGAACCTTACAGAATGCTTATTGGGCATTCATTTGGTGGATTAACCGCAATGAATGCTTTAGTCAATCATACTGATTTATTTAATAGCTATGTATCACTTGACCCATCTATGTGGTGGAGTGACCAACAATTATTAAAAGAAATCAAAGGCGCCGCTAATGACGAAAAATATAAAAACAAGGCCTTATTTTTAGGAATTGCTAATACGATGAGCGAGGGCATGGATACCCTAAGTGTACAAAAAGATACAACGAAAGGTTCAGAACATATTCGTTCTCTTTTAACCTTAGGCAAACATTTGGAAACCCACTCGAATGGCTTAAACTTTCAGCAACAATATTATCCAAACGATGACCATGGCTCGGTTCCGTTAATTGCAGAATATGATGCCTTAAGATATATTTTTAAAGATTATCGACTAAAAATGGGTCATGAAGATTTCTTGAACCCAAGCGCCGATGTAGTTGATAGGGTCAAAAATCATTATTTACAGCTAACAGAGACTTTCGGTTATGAAATCAAACCTGCCGAACAATTGGTCAATCAAATGGCCTATCAATTTTTACAGATAAAGCAAATAGATTTAGCTGCTCAGCTATTCAAGATGAATGTAGTCAATTACCCTAAAAGTCCTAATGTTTATGACTCTTTAGGAGACTTTTATGTGGCGAATAATGATAAGGCAAAAGCTATTGAAAGTTTCAAAAAAGCATTAGATTTAAAGGAAACGGAGTATACTAGAGATAAGTTAAAAGAATTGATGAAGGAGGGAAAGAAATAATTTGGGTAGTACTCCAAAACTTGTGAAAAGTAAATAAATTATCCTAGCATTATGAAAAAGCTAATCCCCATCCTATTATTTCTTAGTGTAACAACCATACTATTAGCACAAAAACCAAGGGCCAGAGATTTAGGTATTCCTTTCGTAGGTAAAACGGGGCCATTAAATGCCATTACAGATGTAAAAGGTGTCGAAGTGGGTCATGCGACTATCATCGAAGGGGCAGGCAAAAATATTGCAGGTAAAGGTCCTGTCCGAACGGGTGTCACTGCTATTTTCCCAAGAGGCAAAAAATTCAATCCAGTCTATGCCAATTGGTATAGTTTAAATGGCAACGGCGAAATGGTCGGTACCACCTGGATTACAGAATCAGGCTTTTTGGAAACGCCCATTATGATTACTAACACCAACAGTGTCGGCGTGGTCAGAGATGCAGTTTTAAAATGGTATGTCGAAACAAATTGGTACGAAAACGAAGATTGGTGGTACACTTATCCCGTAGTCGCAGAAACTTATGATGGCTTTTTAAATGACATCTACGGTTTTCATGTCAAAGAAAAGCATGTATTGGAAGCCATTGAAAATGCCAAACCAGGACCAGTCATCGAAGGCAATGTAGGCGGCGGAACAGGCATGATGTGTTTGGGTTTTAAAGGAGGTATTGGAACAGCTTCTAGAGAAATAACCATCAATGATTCCACTTATACCGTTGGCGTTTTAGTCCAATCTAACTTCGGCGCCAAACGAAATTTAACCATCGCAGGTGTTCCTGTTGGCATGGAATTAAAAGATACGTTAAACTCAGTTTATAATGCCCCACCAAATTCTAGAAGACAAGAAGGCGACGGGTCTATCATTGTCATCGTTGCTACGGATGCACCATTATTACCTCACCAATTAAAGCGAATTATTCAAAGAGTCCCGCTAGGCATTGCCGTAGTTGGTGGTTATGGCAGCAATGGTTCAGGAGATATATTTCTAGCCTTTTCCACTGCCAATGAAAACGCATTTAATCGGGATAAAATGGTCAGGGTCACTTCCTTACCCAATGATAGAATAAGTAGTTTATTTGAAGCAACTGCCCATGCCGTAGAGGAAGCGATTATCAATGCGATGGTTGCTGCCGAAACGATGGAAGGGATTAATGGAAATACGGCTTATGGATTACCGCATGATTTGGTTAAAGAGGTTTTGAAGAAGTATAATCGGTTGAAATAAATAATACATGAATAAAAAACTATACTCAAACGACGTACTCACCCAACTGCTAAAAACGAATGGTATTTCAGATTGGCAGCAACTAATTACCTATATTCAACAATTACCTTATGGCAGAACCGCTAACAGGGCAGATTTAAGTTTGGTGATTAAAGAACAGAAAGGCACCTGTAGTTCCAAACATGCTTTATTAAAAAAAGTGGCTGATTTAAATGGAATAAAAGGCATAGAGTTAGTCATCGGAATATATAAGATGAGTGAACTCAACACGCCTGGAATAGGGAAAGAACTAAGCAACAATGGATTAAGGTATATTCCCGAAGCCCACTGTTATTTAAAGGTAAATGGTGAACAAACAGATTATACCGCTACCAATCCAATGCTTCTTTCCAAAAAATACAAGGGGACATACTGGAAGAATTACTCATCAATCCAGACCAAATAACTAGTTTCAAAGTAGCGTATCATAAAAAATATATAAAATCGTGGATGAAGCTTTATGAAAAGCACAAGTCTTTTGAGGAATTATGGCAGATTAGAGAAAACTGTATTCAAAATTTATCCACTACATAATTGATACTTGTGATGACAAATAAACAACCATTATGTAAAAACGATAAATTAGGCAATTTCTCGAATTCATCATTCATCGTTTATCATTCATCATTTATTTTTAGGCAATTCTACATCAATAAACCGACTCCCTTCCCGATAAGCCTTCCGCTTCCCCAAATCAAAATAATCTCCATTTTTCAATAAATAAAAAGGCGTTTTATCCGTCATTATTTTAGGGTCATAAATGGCGACAAAAGAGACGCCAAGTACTTCAAAACTATTGCCTTTGACCACTATCGCCGTTCCTTCGTCCAAACCGATACCTAATAAATCAGGCTTCGCTTTCATCACTTCTACTAGGTCAAATTGTCGATTCCTTTTTAGTAAATGTTGGTCAATGGCGGAGTTTTTCAAAAAACCAAAACCTACTTCATGGTCACCCATCATAATCGTATTCGTTTTAGTATCTCCTCTAACTAAATAGGAACCTAAAATAGTCGCCCCTGCCGAAGAACCACCAATCACGCCTCCCCTAGCCAATAAATCCGCTAAAGCCTTTTCTGTTTTTGTCCCTAAATAAGCATCTGCTAAGCGCCATTGTCTTCCTCCCATAAACCAAACACCCGTCGCACTGTCTATTACCTTGGTAAACGCTGCGGAATCCGCCATCGCTCGGTCATCTGTGTGCAAAATCTGTAAGTTCATCGCGCCGTGTTGTTGAAAATTGGGATAGACATTTCCTTGATAAGCTGGACCAAAATCTCTCCCACCATTGGCCGTAGGAATAATCACAATATTGGCGGTCGGGCCTCCCGCTAAGTCAATAAATTTCTTGAATACTTCGGGTGCAATTCGAGCATTACCACCTACAATCACCAAATTGCCCCTTTCGGGACCTTGCAATTGCGCAAAAAGAGATTGATTTAATACGCCAACCAATAGAATTAGTATAATCTGAATGCTTTTCATTATGTTTATCTTTTTTTGAAAATAGAATAGAGAATAGAGGCCATTCCGCAAGCGGAATTGAGACCTGCCTGCCGGCAAAGAATAGAGATTAGATACCGGTATAACGATTCTCGTCTCTATTATCTCAGCGAAGCAGTCTTATAATCTCTGCTCTACAAAGCAAGAAACGAAAATTTAATTAAATATCAAACCATGTCTAAATCATCCTCTCCTACCCTATCCCGAAAACTAGGTTTATTAAGTCTAGCCGCAACGGGAATTTGTTCTATGCTGGGAGCATCGGTTTATGTCGTGCCTATCATGATACAGCGCAATGTACCAGACATTGGGCCGTATGTCTTACCTGCGTTTTTATTAGCGGCTATTCCTGCACTATTAGCGGCATTTGCTTACGCGAGTTTATCATCGGCGATGCCAAGAGCAGGGGGTAGTTATATTTTTGCGAGTCGAGGTTTACATCCCTACTTAGGTTTTGTGGCGAGTTTTGCACAATGGTTTGGTTTGACGATTATTATTGGCGTGATTTGTTATGTTATTATTCCTTTTTTTCGAGATATAGCCGCAGCATTAGAATGGTCCACACTTGCTACCACTTTGGAGACAGGATGGGTTAGGGTCAGTTTAGCCTTAATACTGCTATGGACATTTGTGGGCATCAATATGAAAGGATTGCAATTCTATGAACGGACTTTGATTCCACTAATGGTTTTAATGTTTGGCCTAGGAGCTATCGTCATCATCGCTGGTTTTAGTTTTAATCATACTGATTTTGAAGCTGCTTTATTGGCAAAAGAAGGGCGATATGTGGCGACAGGAGAAATTGCCATTTTTGATTGGTCCACTTTTTTAGCCGCTGCTGCCGTGTTGTTTTCCAGTTTTATAGGCTTTGATTCTATCGCACAGGCGGGTGGAGAAGCCAAAAATCCAGGGAGGTTATTACCTCGTGCTATTGGTCTTGCGGTCATAACGGTTGGGAGTTTTTACTTTATTTTTACAGCTGCCATTTATCATGCGATTCCTTGGCAGTTTATTGCGGAGGAGGCAGCCAATAAAGATGTTTCTGCTCCAGGATTGTTTAGCTATTTATTATCTCCTGTTTGGGGTATTGCCATTATTCTAGGTGCAGCCATTGCCTTAGTCAATGATTTGCCAGCCATGCTTTTATCTGTTTCCAGACTTTTATTTGCATGGGCAGAGGATGGTATTTTTCCAAAGGGCATTGCGCAAGTGCATCCGACTACCAAAACACCACATATTGCTTTAATGCTGAGTGGTATCATGGCAACGATTGGTATCTTAGGCAGTCATTTTGCAGGAGACTTTTTTCTAGGGGTAGATATTATGGTCACCAGTATGCTCGTCAATTTTTTATTGATGTGTATTACCTTAATCGTTCTACCTCGAAGAAATCCAGCAATTGCTCAAAACATTAAAGTATTGGCGACCAGCAATTTAAGAAATATCCTAGCTTGGTTAGGCATCTTCTTTCTTTCTGGATTTTTAATTATCCATATTTGGAAAGACATCAATGCTGATGTAGCACAATGGTATTTTCATTCCACGCCCGTCTGGTTAATCGTAATGGGGATTGCATCTTTGATTTATTTTTGGCAATTAAATAATTTGCGGAAAGCAGGGGCAGATTTAGACCAACTTTTTAATACTTTACCGCCCGAATAAAACGACTAAAAATAACCATCAACTTTAAAATATGACATCAACACATACCCAACTAGCCCCGGACTTCAAAATATCCAAAATCCTCACTGGCTTATGGCAAGTCGCTGATATGGAAAGAGGCGGCCAGCAATTAGATTTAGATAAAGCGGCGAAAGCATTGATGCCCTATATCGAAAAAGGATTGACCACTTTCGACATGGCAGACCATTATGGTTCGTCGGAATTAATTACAGGCTTATTACACAAAAAATATATTCCTAAAGACCAAGTACAGTTATTGACCAAATGGGTACCGCCTCCAGGTAAGGTCACCAAAGCAGCTGTTCGTGCAGCCGTACAAACGGCACTCGACCGCATGCAATTGAAACGGTTAGATATGTTACAATATCATGCATGGAATTATGCCGACCCTGCATGGCTCGACCAATTATTTTATTTACAGGAATTACGAGAAGAAGGTTTAATTCATCATTTGGGACTAACCAATTTTGATACGGCACACCTTAAAATGGTTTTAGATAGTGGTATCAAAGTGGTTTCTAATCAAATCTGTTTTTCCTTATTGGACCAAAGAGCCAAGCATGGCATGACGCAATTATGTGAAGCATACGGTGTCAAAATACTGGCTTTCGGAACCATTGCAGGAGGCTTTTTAAGTGAAAAATGGTTGAGACA
>CALJVJ010000272.1 GCA_937974625.1 uncultured Saprospiraceae bacterium | reverse complement strand
CCAAATTTCCCTGTGCTATAAATAAATACTAGGGTCAAGTGTTCTACCATTTGATGGGCATTCATCCGTCCCCACTTAGCTTGATGGTCAATGGTTAGTTCTTTATAGACGGTCTGTAATTTTTGTCCAATTTGAGTTAAGTGACTTTCCATTTCTGGAGTCAAAGGCTCTGGCAATAAACCAAATTGCATCAGATGATGCACTAAATGCCTATCATGGAAATGATTCCAATCATCGAAAGATAACAATCCGAAATAGGGATGCTGGACCTCGTCCTTTGGATTGACAGCGTAGTGTGCTATGTATTTTTGTACCGTGTTTCTTAGCACTTCTTTAGCCGCAGCTAAACTCTCTGAACGTAGTTTAGGTAATTTCCCTGCTTCCGAACCGGGCATTAGTACGCCTTTTGGAAAAGGATATTGTACACTAAAAAAGTTGGCTTTCATTTTTGCTGCTCTTACTTCATCTCCTGTGAATGCTTTGCCCCATTTCCCCGTGGAGGATAAAAAAGTTAGACTCAAATGTTCTACCATATGTTGAGCAGTCATTAGTCCCCAATTGGGCGTATGCTTGCTAGTCAACTCGGTATCAATTTGTTGTAAGTATTTTTCGATGTTGTCTAAAGTTATGGACATATTTTTTATTTAACGTTTGGTAAAAATTGTTATTAAAAAAAACTTTTATTCGGCGGTTTTAATTTTTCTAGGGATAAATTGTTGAGGGTCATAAAAAAATTGTTCTTGTGCTATTTTTTCATTGTCCCATGTTTGACAGGCCACTTCTTCTATTTCACTATACCTATCATTTTTCCATTCAAATCTAAATTTCCACTTAATAATAACTTGGTCATCTTGGATGAAAAATGGTCGGATACATTTTGAGGTTACGGATTTAGCATTTTCCAATACTTGCTGCTCATTGGCAATTAAGCGAGCTTTACCAATTCTGGGGGTAGATTGATTCTCTTGCATCGAGGCATTTTCGGTGTAGTACCTTTCAATGACGGTGTCATGTGGCATAGTTTCTACCGCTTTTACAAATTCTTCGACTCTTTTTTTACTTGGCATTTGTTTGATTTTAAAGTGCTAATAGTGCAATTGACCGTTCTTCTGCTATTTTCATAAATTGTTCATCTTTATATAATTGATACATCATCAAGCCACCTTCCATGTCTTGGATTATAGAGTAAGCTAGTTTTTCTGCTTGTACGGCTTCGTATTTAGTAGAAAGGACAAATTTTAATGCTTTTGCCCATTTATCAAAAGTAGCTTTGATGATTGGTTTAAATTGTTCTGTAGCGTTAGCCGTTTCTAAAATGGTATTGGCAAAAATGCAGCCGCCAGGACCGTTCAAATAAAATTTATTCATACGGTCTAGCATCTTCCCTAATCGCTCTTTAGGCGTATATTTTTCATTATAAGCCAATTCACAAACATATTTTTCCATCAAACCATCTATATACTGAAGGACTTCCTCCATTATCTGTGGTTTTCCTTTTTTGAAATAATAATAAAAATGTGATTTTTCTAATTCGCAGGCTTCTGCCAAATCTTTAATCGAGGTATGATAATACCCCTTTTCTCTAAAAACCATGGAGGCTTTTTGGATGATTTCTTCTTTGGATGTTTTATATATTGGCAATGTTGCTATTTTTTGAAAACTAGTGAATTTAATACAAATGTAGTTTTATTTAACGATAGTTAAAAATAATTCTATTCTTTTTTCTACCATTTAGTTCATACAAGTACATTTAAGTTTCTATTCTAGGAGCTTAAATGCACTAAATGTCTAAATGGTGAAAAGAAAAAATTGTAAAGGAATATGGGAAAAGAATATCAATTGATAAGCATCGCATCCAAAATTTCCTGCCCTAACTGCTTATTCAACGCTCCTGCTTCTCCTAAAATAGCACTAAATAAAATTTGTCCCTTTATGGTAAAATGCTCATTTTTAGTAGGTTGGAATGGCTCCGCTTTTTTATTGGCTAATTGATAGACATTCGGATAAATTAAAACACCCTGTTCTGCATTGAAATATTGACAATAAATATAAAGCTGCCTCAAATCCTCCATAGAAGGCGCATCACTATTTAAAACTTTCCACTTGGTATCCAGCACATATTTTTTATTGCCAATTTGTAAGAGTAAATCAGGTCGGATCATGCGCCTTTGCCAAAAAGGTTTGGCTGTTTGCCGTTGTACTTTTAAGTTGTCACTTTCTAATACTTTCAATCGCCGAAAAACATACTCTTCAAATAATTGATTCATGTCAAAAAGAAGGGCAAATAAATGATGCCGACCACTCCGAATATCTGGGCTAAAATTGAATAATATCAACCGACTTATTTCTAATAATTCCTGATAAGGTTGGTATTTTTTTATTTGAAAAAGTAGGTCAAAGTCCCTTGATTGGACGGGATGAGTAGGTAACTCAGGAAAGATGGTTAAAACTTGTTGTAGTTGTAATTTTAAAACAGGATTCAAGTGCACTTTAGACAAGACCTTTAAGGCTTCTCGAAGTACTTGATTGAATAAATGTTGGTGTGAAAAAGTAGTATGTTGTACAAAAAAACGTTCTGGATGTAACTGATTTTTTCTCAGTTGTTTTGCTAAGTTTAATCGACCTTTTAATACCCTTAAATTTTCTTCTTTAGGTAAATATGCTTTTGGTAATCCTTTGATTAATAATTGGTTAACTTTATTTAGGAATCTAGAAAAATATAAATCTAAAATACGATTACTACTCAATTGAACTTGTCCAATCCCTAAGGTTTCTACTTTGATTAATTGACAATAGCTCAACATCTCAATTAATACCTTTTGCCATTTGGTTGGATTCGGCGTATTAATCTTATCTGCTTTTGGCAAAATTTCTATCGTCAATTTCCCAATCTGAATAATCCCCACATAATGACTGAATTTCACCCCATTATAAACTAAACTAAAGTATTTTACTTTTTGCTTTTCTTGATATAATGCCAATGCTTTAAAAGCCGCTTCATCAAAACAACTATCATTGATGACGTCTCCTACACGGAGGGTCTGGTGCTCAAAAACTTGGATGGTATGTGTGGTTATTCTTCTCATTATTCAGAGCTTGTTAGGAGTTTGTTTTTGGAGATAAAAAAGACGCTTTTTTAGCCCAAAGGATAAATTCCTAACAAGCTCTTAAGCCTAAAGATAGGGGTTTAAATGGTAAATGATGAATGGTAAATGATGAATATTGGATTTTGATTCGACACAACCTTTTTTTGCTTTTCCTGTTTTCCTTATCAAAATGCTTAATTATTTTTCTTAATAGTCCTAATTTACCATTTACCATTTACCATTTCTACATGTATCAACTAAAACGTATTCAAAAACTCCCTATCTCTATCGAAAAAGCATGGGATTTTTTCTCCTCTCCTAAAAACTTGGCGACGATTACGCCCGATGAATTGGGCTTTGAGATAAAGTCAGAATTACCTGATAAAATGTACCCCGGTATGTTTATCCAATATACCGTAAAACCACTTTTGGGCATCCCGATGACTTGGGTCACAGAAATCACCCAAGTTAACGAACCCCACTTTTTTATTGATGAACAACGAGTAGGTCCTTATGCCATATGGCATCACCAACATTTTTTTAAGGAAATCCCTGGTGGGGTAGAGATGACGGATATTGTGGATTATAAATTACCGCTTGCGCCTTTTGGGAACTTTATGCAACCGTTGTTGATTAAAGGGAAGTTGAATGGGATTTTTGAATATCGGAATGAGAAGATGATTGAGTTGTTTGGGGTTTATGAAGAGGGAGTTTTAAGTGATAAATGATAAGTTTTAAGTGGTAAAGTTATATTTTATCACTTGTGATAATTATTCGAATAATGTTTATTATACTATAAACACCATCAAGGTTTAGCTCGATGGTGTTTCTATTTTGGATTTAACTTTTTTCTTTTCTTTTTTGGACAAGGGTAAATTTGGATGCCTGTCTATTTTAACCGCCATCCTTTCTTTTTGCTGTTTTAACTCTTAATGAATTTGGTTCATTGGTACCTCTTATAGGATTAAAGTCAGATGGAGCGTCTGCCCAACGTGAATAGACCCTAAACCCATTTTTTGATTGATTTTTGACGTTATTCAAGTCACTTGAATACTAATGATACCCCTTTGTTCCCTCTATAGAAATATTAGCGAAGACAAAAATAATAATTTGTCAGTATTTTTTTAGCAATTTTTTATAGGTGTATTTTTATAAATAATTGAATATTAATTAGTTATAATGGGTGTGTGAACCTTAATTTGTCATTGATAAAAATAAATTACTTATTTTGCTATAATATTTTATTTTACTATATTTAACAAATATTTCTAATGAACACGCTTATTTTTATGAAAGATAAGTCGTAGGACCTATATGCAAAACAGCAGATTAATCACTTTATTAAAGGCACTAAACCCTGAGGAGTTTCGACAATTCTATCGGTATATTCGTACGCCGTTTTTTACCAAGAGTGATGATTTGCTAAAACTGTATGAAGCTCTCAGAAAACATTACCCAGATTTTGATAGCCCTAAACTAGACAAAGAAAAGCTATTTAAGCACCTTTACCCAAAAGAAACCTTTAATGATGCAAGATTAAGAAACCTGATGTTGAAAATTTCTAAAATATTGGAAGAATATTTCTTGTATTTGGAATTTCAACAGGATGAATTTCAACGAAAAAGTACCTTAACCCGTATTTATAAGAAACGAAATTTAAATGTTATATTTAAGCAAAAAACGGAAGACTTACTGAATGATTTAGACCAGCAGCCTTATCGAGATGCTGATTTTTCTTTTAGTAAGTACCAGTTGCAAAGAGATTATTATTTTCATTCGGGTATTGTTATTCAACGAGAGAAGATAGATTCTTTAACGGGTGCTTTGCATCATCTAAACGGTTTTTATGCTATAGAACGATTGCGACTAGGAATAGAGTTATCCAATAGAGCGCGAATTTTTAAAGAAGGCCATCATTTTAACCCCTTTCACTACGAAACACTTCATCCAAAAGCTAATAAAGTTTATTGTTTGTTATTGGATATTTATAATTTATTGACTAGTAATGAAGAAGCACTTTTTGCTAGTTCTAAAAAGCAATTTATAACCTCCCTTGACTTGCTTAATCCATCTGATGCGGCTTTAATCTTACAGGCATTATTAAATTTTTCCATCCAACAATTTTCTAAAAACGAGGCACATTATCTTAAGGAAGCTTTCGAACTTTACAAAACAGGATTAGAACAATCTATCTTGCTACAAGATAGATTCCTTCGAAAGGATAGTTTTTTAAATATTGCAGTTATTGGTTCTAAATTAGGATACTTTGAGTGGATTTCTACCTTCATAGACACTTATCAAGAACAACTAGAACCTACGAGTAAATCTGATATTGTCACCCTTTCAAAATGTTTTTTAGCCTTTAATAAGGCTGATTATCAAGTGATTCCAGAGGAATTAAGTGATTATCAATTCAAAAATCCACTTTACAAAATAAATGCTAAAACTATTTTAATCCGAGCTTATTTTATGTTGTTCGAGTCGGATGAAACGTATGGGGACATGGTCATTTATAATTGTAATGCCTTTGAGAAATTTATTAAAAGAGAAACAACATTGCATGATGAAAAAAAAGAACCCTATTTAAATTTTTCTTTTATACTGAAAAAAATAGTGCTTTTTAAATTAAATCGCCTTAAAATGAGTAATCCAGATTTTACTTATGTGCTCAATAATTTTTCGGGTGTTTTTGCAAAAGGTTGGTTAAATGAAATTATTCTAAGTAAACAATAAAATCCCCCAGATTCATTACAAACCTGGGGAATAACTGATTTTAAACGTTGGCAATGTCTCCCGTTAAAATAAAAGAGATGCTGCTTGTTCGAGAAGTCGTCATTTGGATTTGCATGATTCCAATGGTTTTGTGAGCCTTTGTTTTCAAAAACTCTGGTTGATAAATAGATGATATTGTTAACATTTGGTCACTTGGATTAAGGCATAAATTCCTTGGCCTAAATGGCGTGCATTTAGGTACTTTGTTTTCAATTTTGGGCAATAGTGTTTATTGATGCTTTGCT
>CALJVJ010000271.1 GCA_937974625.1 uncultured Saprospiraceae bacterium | reverse complement strand
ACCTGCTACAGCTTATCAATTACAATTATTTGAAAATCAAAAAGCGCTTTGCGATGCATGGGTATTAAAAACTTTTCCCGCTCCAAATGCGAAGGTGGAACACCTAAAACTAATGGTCTATACCTGTGCCGGTGGACATCCTGAGAGTATAAAATTTTACCCACTTCCAGAAGATAAAAAGGAACCTGATGCAAGTTATGCGGAACGTCGAGTCAATTTGCTCAATAGAGGCTTAAGTTTTCAACCTGATGCTTTGGTGATTATTGGCGACCATGTGTATTGGGATTTGTCGGGTAATGGAAAAAACCGAAAAGGATTTATGGAAAACCCCGTAGCCTTGGAGCTTGTCCCAAAATTTGATACTAATCAATCGGTTTTGGGCACAAAAAACGAAGACATTCTAAAGAAAGCGGTCAATCCTCAAATCATAGATTTATATGGTACGGCTTGCCGTTCTACCCCCGTTTTCTTTTTCAATGATGACCATGATTATTTTGAAAATGATGAGGCCAATGATGCTTTAATTACCTTTCCCCCCAAACCTTTTCAATTAGAATTGGGCAGAACCGTGCAAAGCATGTATACGCCCGAATTTTTGCCCGATGCAAACCGTCCCTTAGATTTGCCAGGCTCAAGTGCAGCGGACCGAGTCGCTGGTGCATCAGAGGCATTTGGTACTTTGCGTTTTGGGAATTTAGCGGAATTACTGATGTACGATTGCCGTCGATTTCTAAATTTGGATGGGGAAAACGCCCAATTTATACCCGAAGCTGCCGAAAATTGGCTACACAGCAGAACGGCTTCGCAGGATGTAAAACATACTTTCCATGTTCCATCAACGCCATTTGGTTGGTCCGCTGGAAAATGGGGCGAATGGTATCCTGATTTTCTTGGAAAAGATGGACAATTACATGATGACCTGAACAAACCCTATTGGCAGAAAGGTTGGAAAAAGCAGCATGACCGCATTCTACAAAATATGTATCAAGCCAAACACAAAAAGCCTTATATGCTGAGTGGCGATTTACACGCTTTTGCCTCTGGCAGAATTCATCGAAATGGAACCGCCAATTTTAGCGACAATCCAATCAATTGTTACCTGACAGGTCCTTTAGGGAATAATGTTTTCCCTTCTACTTTTAGAAAAATTAAAGCTTCTACCCCTCAAAGTATTGGGATGGAAGAAGATTTTGAAAATATTGAGGAAAATGGGTTTTCTATCATTGATATAGATAGCCGCAATGTTTCTGTAAAAATGTTTAAGTTTCTGTGGAGTCGAGATGCATTGAAGGATATTGAGGGGTTGGGGGCTTTTGTTACGGTTTAGTATACCTCTAGGGAATATTCAATGATTTTTTTTTAATATGGTACACCTTTACTTGGGTGATTTTTTTCGTCAAATGAGACTATCTAAAAACTAGTTTTTACGCTAATCCCTATAAATTAGTTGTTTTTTGGAAAAGCTAGTAATTCTTAATAGCTTTGTCTATACTCGAAATCGCATAAAAAAGTGATTTTTCATGGAGTCATACTCCTGCTATGGAAACTTGAATTTAGAAATTTGTAAATAAATGGTTGGAGCATAATTCTTTGGAGGTAACGACTATTTATGCGAATGCTTTAAGGAAAGAGGAAAGGAATTTTGAACTATGAAATGAGAAAATAATGAAATTAGAAAGTCAATTTTTTGAAGTCAAGCAATTAATAGACCAAGCGAAACGAAATTACTAAAAAGCTTAAAATTTGCACGGAGCTATCTCCCCCGCCAGCGGGGGAGAACCTCCTGCAAATTAAAAATCTTTTCGCTAAATAATTTAATTGTAATAATTTACGCCTCAAAACTGTATCCTCAGGGTAGTTTTTAGCTTTAAAGATACAACCGACAAAACCTAAAACCAACATCCTACCCCTTATCAATTCATCATAAAACAAAAAGCCCTACCAGACAATTCTAGCAGGGCTTTTCTTATTTTATATTTCACAAAATCTTAATCCTTCCTAGGCGACGTATCCGCCATATACTGCATCCCTGCCAAACCTGTCAACAAGGCCACAGGGTCCGCTCCACCACGTAGTGTTTCCGAGGTATATTTTAGAAAATGACCGATGTCCTCTACATCTTGTTCGGTCAGTCGACCTTCAAAATTAGGCATCCCATTTTGGACTAAAGCGCCATTTAAAATAATCTCTTTATGATTCTTGAAAACACCTTCTGTTGAATGGGTTAAATCTGGTAAGGCACCACCGCCTGCTCCAAAAGCATCACCATGACAAGTCAAACAGAATTTGATGTATAAATTCAATCCTCGACCTACTTGTAAAGGTTCGCCTGTATGTGGTAAAGTCGTTAAAGAAGCAACGACTGGGTTCACCATTTCTGCTGGCATCTCTGCATCTCCACCTATTTTGAAAGTAAAAATACGCCCAGGATGTACATTTTTGGTAAACTTTCGAGTCAAACCAACAATACCACCCCAACCAACAGCAACCGTCAAATATTGTTCTCCATCAACCGTGTAGGTAATTGGAGGTGCAATAATTCCCGTCAATAAGTCTTTTTGCCATAATTTAGACCCATCTTTAGCATCGTACACCGTCAATTGTCCCGTTGCATCTCCTTGAATCACAAGACCACCTTTGGTCGTCAAAATACCCCCATTCCAATGCGTTAAAGGATGTTCAACTGCCCAAACTTCTTTCTGCGTAACAGGGTCAAACGCAATCGTTCTACCATAAGGTCGCATTGGGTCTGGTGCCCCTGCGGAACCTGCACTAAACGGCTTATATAATTTATCAGCATAACTCACATTCCAACCTGTTCCAGAACCACCTCTTGCTACTTTATTGTACGTATCTTCCGTTTCATGAGAGAAGGTGATACTAGCCGTATGGGTAGGAATGTACATCAACTTCGTCTCTCTATTGAAGGCTTGTGGTTGCCAGTTGTGTCCACCATATGCACCCGGTGCAATGACCGTATTTTCTCCTGGATTTTTATATCTAGCTCCAGGCGCTTCTATCGGGCGACCTTTTTCATCCAGACCAGTTGCCCAGTTGATTTGTGTATAAGCAGAACCAGAAATAAATTCCCCATTGGTTCTATCAATTACGTAGAAAAAGCCATTCTTTGGAGCTTGCATTAATACCTTCCGCATTTTGCCATCAATCTCTAAATCTGCTAAAGTAATTGGCTGCGTAGACGTATAATCCCAAGTATCTCCAGGCGTTGTTTGGAAATGCCATTTATAACTTCCATCATCCGCATCAACTGCAACGATACTAGATAAAAATAGATTATCGCCACCTTCTGGACTTCTTTGCAATTGGTCCCAAGGCGAACCATTTCCAACGCCTAAATAAATAGAATTCATTTCTGGGTCATATACAATCGCATCCCAGACCGTACCGCCCCCGCCATATTTCCACCATTCGCCTGTCCATGTTTTAGCCGCTTCTTCTAAGATTGGATTTTCAAACGGCTTCGAAGGGTCTCCCGGAACCGTATAAAAACGCCATTTTTGGTCACCTGTCGCTGCATCATATGCGGTCACATAGCCTCTAGCATCGTATTCAGCACCACCATTTCCGATGATGACATTGCCTTTGGCGATTCTTGGTGCACCTGTAATCGTATAATCTCGACTTTTGTCAATCGTTAATTTATCCCAATTTACTGCTCCTGTAGCAGCATCTAAAGAAATCAATCGACCATCTATCGTTCCGACAAAAACAGCTCCTTTGTATAAAGCAACGCCTCTATTAACAACATCACAACAAGCTTTTTCGCCATAATCTCTAGGTACTTCTGGGTCATATTCCCAAATTTTTTCTCCTTTCCGCAAATCAACCGCCCATACCACACTCCAAGGACCAGTTAAATACATTATCCCATCTACCACTATTGGAGAAGCCTCTATTCCTCTTCGTACACCCAAATCTAAAGACCAAGCCAAACCTAAATCTTTGACAGTTTCTTTATTGATTTGGTCTAAGGTACTGTATCTGTCTTCTTGGTAATTTCCTCCATATGTCAACCAATTTCCATCAATTTGTGCAGCTTTTAAAGCGGCATCATCCACCGCACCTGTTGCTGCCGTAATATGTTCTGCTGTTCCCGGCGTAACAGGTTCGGTTTGACAATTTGTAAATAGTAAACTTAAAACGGCACAGAACAGGCCGTATTTGATTAGGTTTTGCATAAATCTTGCTTGAATAAGATTAAGAAATGATATTGGGAAGCTGTTGGATTTGCTTGAGCTTCAATGGTGAAATTAGTATATTTTTACTAATTATATAAAGAATGGCAAACTATATTTTAAAAATTGACTGTAAGAGGAGATTTTCTGTGGGATAAAATGGGGCTATGGGATATAGAAAAAATAATTTATCCGTGTTCCTTCATCCGTGGTTATTTTTACTACCGCGGATTAGTGAAGGAACACGGATAATTAGAATATAAATAATAATAATCTGTAATTAGTCTTCCAACTTCAAAATTTCACTAGTCCAACTTCGAATCTTGCGCAATAATCCCGGTCGATTATTTAAAGAAACACCGTAAGTCGGTATCATCGTTTTCAAAGTCTTTTGCCACTTCTTAGACTTCATTTCTTTAGCAAAACAAGTTTCTAATACATTCAACATAATAGAAACCGAAGTAGAGGCACCAGGAGAGGCACCCAATAAAGCCGCCAAGGAACCATCTGCGGAAGACACGATTTCTGTTCCGAATTGGAGTTTACCACCTTCTTTCTCGTCTTTTTTAATGATTTGAACTCGTTGACCTGCTATTTTTAATTCCCAATCTTCCATCTTTGCATCTGGATAATAGGATTGTAAAAAGGCAAATCGTTCCTCCATGGATTGCGTCACTTGATTGATTAGGTATTTGGTCAAGCCAATATTATTAATACCTGCCTTTAGCATGGGCCAGATATTGTGCATTTCTATTGAAAATGGTAAATCAAAATAAGAACCGTTTTTCAAAAATTTAGTCGAAAATCCTGCATACGGACCGAATAGTAATCCTTGTTCACCATCCATCCAACGGGTGTCCAAATGTGGCACTGACATCGGAGGGTTTCCTTCGGCTGCTTTACCATAAACCTTAGCACTGTGTTGTTTGATAATTGCTGGATTATTACATTTCAACCACTGCCCACTCACTGGAAATCCTCCATATCCTCGACCTTCTGGAATATCCGATTTTTCTAATAGCGTCAAAGAACCTCCACCGGCACCAATAAAAACAAATTTACAAAATACATCTACTTCTTCCCCCGAATCCAAATCCTCCATATCTACTTTCCAAGTACCATCCTTTAAATGCTTCAAGTCTTGTACTTCATGCCCTAAATGCACTTCTACTCCATCCAATTGCTCCAAATAATTTATCATCCCACGGGTGATTGCACCAAAGTTGACATCCGTCCCAATATCCATTCGAGTGGTTGCTAATTTGTGCTTATGTACCCGATTATTCATCATAAGCGGAATCCAATCTGTTACTTGACTGTGGTCATCTGAATAAACCATATCCTCAAAAATGGCATGTTTGGACATGGCTTTGTACCGCTTTTTCAAAAACCGCACATTTTCATCTCCTGTGACAAAACTCATGTGGGGAATGTCATTGATAAACGACTGATTACTAGGGAATAAATCCTCTTCATTCAGATAAGACCAAAATTGTTTGGATACCTCAAAAGAGTTGGCAATTTTTAAAGCTTTGGTTAAATCTATTTGTCCATTTTCTTTTTCTGGGGTATAATTTAATTCACAAAAAGAAGAGTGTCCTGTCCCCGCATTATTCCATGCATCGGAGCTTTCTGCGCCTACTTTGTCCAATCGTTCGTAAATACCTATGGTGGCATCTGGCATTAGTTTTTTTAGTAGAATGCCTAGGGTTGCGCTCATAATTCCTGCTCCAATTAGGGTAATGTCAACTTTTCTATTTATCATCTATAAGTGGTTTTATTTTTTTGTTAGTTGTTTTTAAAGCCTGAAGGCTTTTGAACTGGACAGA
>CALJVJ010000270.1 GCA_937974625.1 uncultured Saprospiraceae bacterium | reverse complement strand
AGAGGGAAAGATGTAGCAACGAGCGATGTTTGGAGATGGAGTGAAGCCAATCGAAAAGGGGAACTAAGTGATGTGGAATTTCGCTTAGCAGAAGGATGTATGGCACGTAGTAAAGGACATTGTGCCGTGATGGGAACAGCTTCTACGATGGCCTGTATGGTGGAATCTTTAGGACTTTGTTTGCCAGAAAATGCAGCTATTCCTGCGGCAGATTCTCGTCGTAAGGTGATTGCTCAATTAAGTGGTAGACGCATCGTAGATATGGTCAGAGAAGATATGACTATTGACAAAATATTAACTAGGGAAGCTTTTGAAAATGCGATAATGTTAAATGCGGCGATTGGTGGCTCTACTAATTTTGTGGTGCATTTATTAGCGATTGCAGGACGAATAGGCGTTGATTTGACCTTGGATGATTTTGATAAATTAGGTAGTCAGATTCCGTTATTAGCGAATTTACAACCATCGGGTAAATATTTTATGGAAGACTTTTATTATGCTGGTGGTTTACCCGTGGTGATAAAAGAATTGGACAAAGAATTGAATAGTGATGCTCTAACAGTCAACGGAAACTCGATAAGTGAGAATTGTAAAGCTGCCGAATGTTATAATGCAGAAATTATTGCGACTAGGGCAAAACCATTTCAAGAAGCATCAGGCATAGCAGTCGTCTATGGTAATCTTTGTCAAAATGGAGCCATCATCAAACCTTCTGCAGCTACCGCAGAATTGATGGTGCATAAAGGGAAAGCGCTCGTTTTTGAAAATATTGAAGATTATCACGCTCGTATCAATGACCCTAATTTAGAAGCCGACCCATCAGATGTTTTGGTCTTAAAAAATGTAGGTTTAAAAGGCTATCCCGGAATGCCTGAAGTTGGAAATATGGCAGTGCCTAAAAAGCTATTAGCAGAGGGGGTAACGGATATGGTACGAATTTCCGACGGGCGTATGAGTGGAACTGCTTTTGGAACCGTCTTTTTACACGTTTCCCCAGAATCGGCTGCGGGTGGAAATTTAGCCTTAGTACAAAACGGCGATATGATAGAAGTAGATGTACCAAATCGCTCTTTAAATTTAATGGTATCCGATAAAGAATTAGCCAAGCGTAGAAAAAAATGGCAACCTGAAGATTTAGGGTATAATCGAGGATATGTGCAGATGTATATCCGAGATGTGGAAGAGGCGCATCTGGGCGGAGATTTGAAGTTTTTGAAGGGTAATTCTGGGAGTGAGGTGACGCGGGATTCGCATTAGGTGTTTTTTACACATAGTCACATAGTGAAAAACAAATAGTGTTCATAGTTTGCTGTACTAGATTTGGAGTGTTAGTTTTGAATACCTAGTTAAGTGCACTCATAAAACTATGTTTTCTATGTGTAAATACTATGTGACTATGTGTTAAAAGAAACTACCTAATAGGAGATAAAGATAGATGCCTGCCAGCAAAAACACCGTCCAAAACTTCCCCTTTAGCAATGACCTGTTTTCCACCAATAAAAACATATTCAATCCCCGTAGACTCCTGGTAAGGATTTTCATAAGTTCCATGGTCTTGAATTTTAGTAGCATCAAAAATAGTCAAATCAGCATCGGCACCAATAGCAATTCTACCTTTTTTAGCAAAAGCAGGCGCAATACCTTCCAAGCGTTTTGCAGGCAAATAAGTCATTTTAGCAATGGCTTCGGACAAGCTCATTAATTGTTCTTCACGAACATATTTGGCTAAGACTTTAGAAAACGTACCAATTCCTCTCGGCGTCACCTTTTTATCTCTAGAAACCACCGGCATAGCGTCAGAAGCAATCATAACAGCTGGATTTCTTAAACCTATTCTATTCCAATCCTCATTGCCATAATGATGAATGATGATACCTGATGGTTGTTCTTTTTGGTATTTTTCAAAAGTGGCTTTGGTTAAATATTCGCCCGTATCGGACCATTGCACATCTTCGTAGGTAATACCAAAAATATTTTGCCAATCTCTAGTAAACACATCCGCCCCAATAGAAGTAGAACCTGCGGTATAAGGGTACATTTCCACACTAATATCTGCTCCATTGTTATTAGCTACTTCAATTTTTTTTAACCAAGATTCAATGTTACCCATAGCATTAGCTTGCAGGTGGCAAATATGAAGTGGCGCTTTTAAAGATTGAGATAAAGTAATGACCTCTTCTAATCCTGCGGGGTCGCCCTGCACGCCTCGACGAATATGCGTCCAAATTGGTGCTTTCCTTTCTGCTGCAACTTCAAATATCATTTTTAATTCGTCGGCGTTAACGGCGCTATCCATATAATCCAATAACAAACCAATGCCAATGCCACCTTCGTCCAAACCCTTGTGCAATAAACTACGCATCTCTTCAATTTGGGTAGCCGTTGCTTGTTGAGTAAAAGCAATTTCTGGATGAATACCACCTTTTGCAGAAAAGATATAGGGCTCGTCTTTGCCTTCCATCACTTTTATTCTAATCGCAAAATAACCGACAGATGCACCATGATGAATAGGTGCTCCTTTTGTTAAAAACTGACCATAACCACTTTGAGGAAAAGCACCCGCTTCCAAGTCTAATGCAGTAGTGACACCATCTTTCAATTGGAAATATTGACCTAGAGGAGTAGGCGTATGCGAATGTATATCAATAAAACCAGGAGCGACTATTAAGTTAGTCGCATCAATTATTTTTTCCCCTTTTAAAGCAGTAGCACTTATAGCTGCAATCGTGTCTGCTTGGATAGCAATATGTAGTATTTTATCAGTCTGATTAGCAGGATTAATCACTCTACCATTTTGAATGACTATTTCATAAATAGGTTGGTCGACTTGGTCATTAGAGGGGCCACAAGCAAACAATAAACAGTATAAAAAAGAGTAGCTAATTATTTTTTTCATATTCCCTTAAACCTTTGTTGAAAAAAGAATGATTAGTTAAATGTACTAGGAATGGTTGAGGAATAATAGGAAATGTGCGTTTTATAAAAAAAGGGACATCAATCACTTGATATCCCCATTAAATTATAAATTTATTTTGAGCAAAACTAACTTCAGAATTTAATATAGCTTTTTAGTGAGTATGTCCCACATGCTGTTGTTTTTTTCCATGCTTGTGCTTGCAACCAATCTTTTTCCAACTACCTGGTTGCATAGTTCTTAAAACAGGGTCTTTTCTAATAGTATTTCGCAACTCCACTAATTCAGGATAATTGTACATCAATCTTACTTTTTGGTCTGCGATGCTAGTACCCGTTGGTTTATCATCTTGTGTAATAAAAACGGCAAATACTTCTGCTGCATCTTCCCCCGGATTAGTGGCTGCATAATCTGTAACAAATCGGTCTTCGTATTTACCATAAAACGCTTCTGATTCTTCAAACGTTTGGATGTTTTGGTGTTCTTGGGCTATATCTTTCCAGCCTAATTCATACAAAGCATTGATGTAAGACTCTCTAAAACTACAGCCTTCTCCTGTAAAGTAAGTAGAACAGTTGCCATCATCTCCAACAGCGACTTGCTCGTCACTAAGAGTCAATACATGTCCAAACTCATGGATAGTAACGTAAGCAAATTCTTCTTTAACATTAATATTGTCCAAATCTCCGCCTAAGTCTATAGATAAGCCCATTTTCCATTTACTCAAATCATCCTCATTAATAGGGGCTACATATCCTGCTAAATCGTCTCCTCCATGAAATACCACAAATTCAACGATTTTATCTCTATATTTTGCAGGAATCAAGCGAGTATAATAGCTCCACATTTTCTGATGTTTTTGCTTGTCTTGTTGAAAAGATAGCAAATCATTTGCTACGGTATGGTCTTTGATTTTTATAATATTATCTCCATCAATTTTGTAAGTGGTTAGCGTTCCGTCCCCAATACTTTCTACATTACCTTCTTCTAAATCAGTATCATCTGTTTGGCCAAATCCATCATCACCATTATCTTCATCTTCTTCTGCTTCATCTATCCATTCCGTTTCTTCATATTTATTATCAAAGTCAAAGTCTTCCTTTTTACAAGCCGTAAAAAATACCAATACAGCTAATAAGGTTACTAAATTCAATCTTACATTTTTCATGGCGTCTTATTTAAAGTGTTACAAAATTTGGATGACTGTTTACCATGAAAAATAAGTCCGTCATTTTGTTTTAGTTTTCATTTTATCACCAACTATATTGGTTATAAAATGGGGACTAAGGCAAAATGTTAGGAGACGGAGTTAATTTTCATTATAGATAAAGACGTTATCCGAGTTCTTAGAAAAAGTAAGGTTTAGAATCATGTATTTTTTTAAGTGAATAATTAGATTGTCTGATTCTAATACGAAATATTAAAACCTACCCCCTATGTGAGTTTAATTTTTTTGACAAATTTATTTTTATGATTTTTTAAAGTAGGGAATATTAAAATTTAGAGAAGTATTAAGAAAGGTAGGAAGTAGTTAATCTTTCTTTTATTGCAGCAAAGGAAGGAATAGTGTTAGATTGAAAGCTGCATTAAATCCGTGGGAAAAATCATTCCCACGGATTTATTAATGTAGCTATTTAAATTTTTTATAAAAAACGCTTATTCACATAAAAAGTCCCAAATGGTAAAAGCGAAGCAATAAGCACAATAAACGTAGTCATTCCATCCCACTTAGCTTTCTTTCGAATTAATAAAGCCATTACAATATAAGCTAGAAATAGAATCCCATGAGGCATACCAAGTCCTTTTACCAAAATGGCATTATCGCCAAGATATTTAAGCGGAACCCCTACAAATAATAACAAGAGGTAAGAAGTTCCTTCTAAAAAACTAATAATTTTGAAAGTATTTATCATATTCAATTCAGGTTATCAAAAATAAAGCACCACTAAAAAAACACTTCAAAATAACGCCTAATTATTTTGATAAACTGTTTTCTACTTGCCTTAAAAATAAATTATTTTTTAGGGAAAGAATATAATAATCTACCTCAAATAGTACACGACCTAGAGCAAATCAAGTAAAGTAACCATTTAATCCGTTCAATCCGTGATTCAATCCTATCTAATTTTAGCCAATCCAAAAAAGAAAGACTCATTTCTATTCTTCCTAATTCTTTTTAGCAACTAACCCAATTGGCCGTACCCCAACACCTGTTCTATCTGTCAACTTATCCCCCAATTCCTGTCGAGCCTTTTCCGCATGTTCCAATAACTGAGCAACAATTTTAGGGTGCTTTTCAGCAACGTCCGTGGTCTCACTAATATCGTTTTCCAAATCGTATAATTCTTGCCCAATTTCGTTATACTCATACTTTATTGGCAAACCGTCATCGGTACCAACACGCCCATTCAATGAACGATATCGGTGCGGCAAGTATAATTTCCAACGCCCATCACCACTTAAAATACCATGCAATTCATTTTGATGATAATAAAAGTAATAAGCATCGTGGTGGGGAGCATCCGATGTTTTTCCTTGCATTAAATAGCTCATATCAACACCGTCAATCTTTTTGGTCGGCAATTTTGCACCCGTTAATTGAGCAATCGTAGGTAAAATATCAATGGTCATAGCAGGATTAGTAATGGTCTGTCCAGCAGGAATCGTTTTAGGCCAACGCATCACACAAGGTACTCGAACGCCACCTTCCAAAGCCGTACCTTTTCCTTCTCGCAAAGGCAAAGCAATCCCAGAATGCCCACCATAGGACAACCAAGGGCCATTATCCGAAGTGAAAATAACCAGTGTGTTGTCATCCAATCCATTTTCTTTTAGAGTCTTTAAAATTTCTCCTGTAGACCAATCAATTTCTTCAATCACATCTCCATATAATCCACCCGCAGATTTTCCTTTAAATTTATCCGAGACATAAAGCGGAACGTGCGGCATACTATGCGGCACATACAAAAAGAAAGGATTGTTTTTATTTTTATTAATAAAATTTACCGCTCTTTCTGTGTATTGGGTAGTAATTTGACTTTGGTCATCTAAAGTGTCGATGACTGTTTCATTTTCCACTAGAGGTAAAACAGGAAAGTTGAAAACAGAGCCTTGCCAAGGATGATAAGGCCACATATCATTGGAATAAGGAATCCCTAAATATTCATCGAAGCCTTGTCTAGTTGGCAATAATTCTGGTTCGGAGCCTAGATGCCATTTGCCATAAATCGCCGTAGCATAACCCAATGGTTTTAATATTTCGGCTATCGTTTCTTCTGCTGGATTTAAGCCCTTTCCGACATAAGGGGAGAATGCGCCTGATATGCCAAGTCGATTGGCATAACAACCTGTTAATAAAGAAGACCGAGAAGCAGAACAAACAGGTTGAGAGACATAGAAATTAGTAAATCTAGCCCCTTCTTTTGCCATTTGGTCGATGTTCGGCGTTTTAATAGTTGGGGAACCATAGCAACTTAAATCTTGATAACCTTGGTCATCGGTGAAAATAAGCACGATGTTGGGAGGACGATTTTCTTTGGAGGAATCTGTTTTTTCAGTAGTTGGATTACAGGAAAATAATAGAAAAATGAAGAATGAAAATGGCAATAGAGATTTCATAAGTTTTCGTTTTACTGCCCAAAATAGTGATTTTTTTCTATTTTTTCATTGTGACTAAAAGTAGTTTTACACTACGTTCTACTGGGTATAAATATAGCGTAACTTCCAGTAGCTTTAGCTATCAATTTATCTTCATTCCAAATTTCTGATTCCATCATCGCAACTCGTTTGCCTTTATTGATAACGACGGTTCGGCAATCTAAAATCCCTTTTCTAGCTGCTTTGAAGTAAGTCATTTTAATTTCAATAGTCGCGCAAATTTCTCCATTTTCTAGATTTAACAGGGGGTACAAAGCACCACCCATTCCAGAATCTGCTAAGGAATATAAAACGCCACCATGTACTACTTTTTGCGGATTAAAATGAAAGTCTTGAATGGTCAATTGGAAATGACTTTTACCTTCTGACCGTTCAATTAAGTGCATGCCAAGATGATTGGAGAAGGGGAATATAATTTTCTTATTGTCCATTTTACATTGATGTTATTGCTAAAAACAAGAACCGCCAGATTTTCAAAATCTGGCGGTTCCTGTGCGGTATAAATAATACCATCGATATTTATCCGATAAAGTTCGGCTGTTTACCTACGCCTTACCCTTCGCCCTCTGCCCTCTGCCCTTCGCTACTCCTCCAAAATACCTTTCAAATCAGCAGGCGAATAATTAATAGACTTCAATGTTTTGTTATCCGATTCGCGGAAAACCAAATAAACATCACCTTCTTTTTTGAAATAGCTATCGACCCCTTTTGTTTTTTTATAATGAGCCATTGTTGCTTTTGCCTCCGCTTCCGATTTACAGGTTTTGCTCATATTAGAGCGTTGCACTTCATCAAATAGCGTACGGAATTTATCTCCTAAGCCAAATTCCAAAACAGCGCCCGACAAAACGTATTGTATATCACACAAAGCATCTGCAATCTCCACCAAATCATTATCGGCTATCGCCTCTTCTAATTCCTTTAATTCCTCTGCAATTAAAGAGACCCGCAGGTCACATCGTTTTTTCGCAGGAATAGTTGGTTCTGGCTCGATTGGGTGCTTAAAAGTACGGTGAAATTCAGCTACTTGATTTAATGCGTCTAATTTATCCATAATTGTGTAGTTATATTTTTAAGAATTGCAAATTTAGCTAGAAAAGGGGGGAAAGCAAATACTTTAATGGTGATGAAAAAATAAATTTGCCATTTGATTTTTTCAATTGATGATTTTTTGAATAAAAACCATTCATTCAGAAAAATAATCATTTGAAAAAAGGTAAATTTATTTTTTCAAAATTCCTTATTTTAATAAAAAAACAACCATCGTAAATTATTGTTCTTCATTTCCCTATTTTGCGAGCTATAATCAATTGAATTAATGCAAAAATATGATGGATATAGATTTAACTTTAGATTTATTCGTGCAAATAGCGGGCACAGTACTTAGCCTAATTTACCTTTTTTTATTGGTAAAGGAAAATATCTGGTGTTGGTTATTTTCTATCCTTGCGGCTATCTTTTCTATTTATTCTTTCATTAGCGTAAAACTATACTCAGAAGCTATTTTATATTCTTTTTTTATTTGGTTTTCTATCTATAGTTGGTATAAATGGTCTGGAAATAAAAAGGGAGAAACTTTAGCCATTAAAACCTTACCGCTCAAAAATCATATTTTTTGGATTATTATAGGCTTTATTTTGGCATTTGGATTAGGTTATATTTTAAAAACCTATACAGATGCAGAGAAGTCTTTTATAGATTCTAATACCACCATTTTTAGCTTTATTGCTAGTTATTTAGAAGCACACAAATATCTATATACTTGGGTCTATTGGATAATTCTTAATGGTGTTACAGCTTGGTTATATTTCTCTCAAGGGCTGCCCATTTTTGCGGGTTTAATGGTCGTATACTTTGTAATGTCTGGAATAGGACTATGGAATTGGCGAAAAAAATATCTAGCTGTAAATGCTTAATACGCAGTTAAGCCACCTCTTTTTAAGATAAACCCTTTCTTTTTATTAGAATTAGTATTTTTATACTAATATTGTGATAACACCTTTCATAAATAATATAAAATGAATCTTACCAATCAAGTAATACCCACAAAAGCAGAATTTGTCGATTTTATTAAAAATTATCCATCAAACACTCCTTTAGTGATGGTGAATATTTTAAAATTTAAAGACAAAACACCCGACGGAAAAGAGACAGGCAAACAAGCCTACGAGCGATATAGCAAAAACATGGAACCATTAGTTGCCAAAGCAGGTGGAAAGATGATTTGGGGAGGAGCGGTGCAACGTACCGTTATTGGAGATTATAGTGCCCAACCAGATATGTTTTTGATAGTGTCCTATCCTTCTAAAGAATCTTTTATAGCAATGTCCACAACTCCAGAATACGAGGAAATTAGCAAAGACCGAAAAAAGGCTTTGGAGTATGGTGCTTTATTATCGACTTCTGCTTTAGGAGCATCTGAATAAAATTAGTGCCGTTGTGAGAAATATCAATATAATTTATTAAAATACTACTTTGATAAAAAAACTAACTTATGAAACCCATCAAAAATATATTAACCCAATTATTAGGCGTAGATTATCCAATTATGCAAGCGCCTATGGGCTGGATTGCACGAGCGCAATTAGCATCGGCCGTATCCAATGCTGGCGGAATGGGTATTATAGAAACCTCTTCGGGAGAGTTGGATAATATCAAAGCCGAAATCAAAAAGATGCGGACGTTGACGGACAAGCCTTTTGGGGTAAATATCGCCCTAGCCTTTGTCCGAGACCCGAATATCGTACAATTTGTAATAGACCAAGGCGTGCAATTTGTCTCTACTTCCGCAGGAAACCCAGCAAAAGTAGTTGGTCCTTTGAAAGAAGCAGGATTGACTGTCTTTCATGTAGTGCCTAGTTTTGATGCCGCTTTGAAAGCAATTAAAGCAGGCGTAGACGGATTGATAGTAGAAGGTATAGAAGGTGGTGGATTCAAAAATCCAAGAGGGGTGGCGAGTATGGTTTTATTACCGATGATAGCTAAGAAAGTGAATGTTCCTATTATTGCGGCGGGTGGCATAATAGATGGATGTAGTATGGCGGCAGCTTTTGCATTGGGCGCACAAGGCGTGCAGATGGGGACACGCATGGTTTCAAGTGCAGAATCGCCGGTACATCAAAATTGGAAAGACGCCATCGTAGGTGCTTCTGACCAAGACACGATGATCATTAATCAATTTAGTAGCCCAGCGATGCGGGTGTTACGAACCAATCGGACGACTGCTTTAGAAAAAATAGAAAAGGTAGATTTTAGAGCAGAATTTGCCAATGTGCAAGATTTATATTTTGGTGGAGACATGGAAGCAAGTGCTGCGTTAACAGGACAAGTAGCTGGACGAATAGAGGCGGTCAAACCTGTTGCCCAAATTATTGAAGAAACAATGACGGAATTTTATGAAACAGTGGGTGCTTTAAGTAAAAATATATGATGATTTTAATCCTTAAAAATTAGAAACTGTGCCTATTTCTTATACACCAATTGCCCAATTTAAAAAAACGAGTTTTACTGCTCCTACTCAAACAGGTAAATCTATCACACATGATATTTATACCATAGGAAAAGGTGCACCAATTGTCATAGTGCAAGAACTACCAGGGATTGGCAAAGAGACTTTAAGGCTAGCAGATAAATTTGTAGCGCAAGGCTTTCAAGTTATTTTACCCCATTTGTTTGGGCCACTAGAACAAATTAGTGTTGCGGGTAATTTATTTCGAGTGTTCTGCATGCGGAAAGAATTCCATTTGTTTAAAAGTAATAAGTCGAGCCCAATTGTCGATTGGTTAAAGGCGTTATGTCGAAAGGTGAAACAAGAAAATGGAGTGAAAGGGGTAGGCGTAATTGGAATGTGTTTGACAGGAAATTTTGCTATTTCTTTAATGGGCGATGATTCGGTATTAGCAGCCGTTTCTTCTCAACCAAGTATGCCTATTTTAAAGCACAAATCTTTGCATATGAGTGCAGAAGAAATAGCTGAGATTAAGGTCAATATAGATAAAACGGCGCCAATGTTGGCCTATCGTTTTGAGAAAGATACGATGTGTACGGCTGATAAATTCCAGTGCATTCAACATGTATTTAACGTAGCAACAAAAGAGCGAGTTAAAATGACAACTTTACCGGGTAAAGGACACTCCGTTTTAACCTTAGATTTTGTCGATAAAGAAGGGCATCCAACGCATGATGCTTTACAAGAGGTTATTCAATATTTTTCTAAACAATTGAAATAAAACGATGTCGCCACAACTAACAGCTTGGAAGGCTGATGGAGAATTTATTTCCTATGGTCCGTTCCAACATAAATTATTCGTCAAAGAACTAGGTAATCCAAATGCATCGGCGGATAAAACATTGCTTTTAATTCATGGATTTCCAGAGTCTTCTTATTCATACCATGCAGTAGTCGACGGCATGTTGAAAATTTTTGACCGCATTATCTTATTTGATATGTTAGGCTATGGATTAAGTGATAAGCCTATAGAAAATTATACTTACTCACTCTTTGAACAAGCAGATACCGTCTTTGAAGTTTGGAAACATTTTGGCATCAAAGGAGGGCATATGTTATCCCACGATATGGGCGATAGTGTCGCCACTGAAATAGTCGCTCGACACGAAAATGGCATTATGCCAGCGTGGTTTTCTGAGGGATTACAAAGCTTGACTTTTACAAATGGAAGTATGGTTTTGGAATTGGCAGATTTGAGAATTACCCAAAAGATACTGCTTTCCAAATATGGACATTTGATGAAGAATGTTGTGACTTTTAAAATTTTTGACCAACAAGTTCGAAGTGCCCACGGTAATACCAATTTATCTACCGAAGAAATTCAAGTCCTTTGGGAAGGGAATACCTTACAAGACGGCAATCAAAAAACGTATTTAACGATTAAGTATTTGAACGATAGAAAACGGTTTGAAAAGACTCGATGGTTACCTGCCTTGGCGCAGACTAAATTACCCGTTCATATTTGTTGGGGGGATGAAGATGCGGTCGCAAGGGTAGCCATGGCACATCATCTAAAAGAAAAAATTTGCAAAAATGCTAAGCTGACTATTATGAAAGGTTTAGGTCATTTTTGCCAAATGGGAAGTCCAGAAAAATGGGTGGAATATGTAAGTGCTTTTTATAGAAAAGAAGCGAGAAGTCAGACCTAAAATTGTCCCGAAAGCTTTCGGGACTGTCAGAAGTCAGACGAGAAACTGATGCCAAATCTCACTTCTGACCGTCCATGTAATGGTCAGTCTGATTTCTGATATCTATTTTTTTAAAAAAATCTAAAATAAATGGAATTTAAGGATAAAATTGTTTTAGTAACTGGCGCAGGTTCAGGGATTGGAAGAGTAACGGCGCATGCTTTTGCAAAAGAAGGCGGTACGGTTGTCGTTTCTGACATCAATGAAAAAGGAGGCTTGGAGACTGTTGAACAAATAGCAGCGCTTGGCGGAAAAAGTATATTTATCAAAACAAATGTTGCGGATGCAGCAAGTGTAGAACAATTACACAACCAGATTGTCGATAAATTTGGTCAATTAGATGTAGCGATAAATAATGCGGGAATCGGCGGCATTCCAGCCCGAACGCATGAATCAAGTTTAGAGAATTGGGATAAGGTCATGGCAGTTAATGCTACAGGTGTTTTTTATTGTATGAAGTATCAAATTCAGCAAATGTTGACGCAAGGAGGTGGAGCGATTGTAAATACCGCCTCCATTGCAGGTTTACGAGGATTGCCGAATAATTTGGCTTATGTTGCGAGCAAGCACGCGGTAGTTGGCATGACTAAAACAGCGGCAATGGAATACGCGAGAAATAAAATACGAATCAATGCCATTTGCCCTGTTTTTACGGTTACCCCTTTATTTGACCCAGCAGTAATGGAAAAAATATCTGCGGGTTTGTCCAAAAAATTAAAGTCAGGAATCCCAATGAAACGTTTTGCCGACCCTATCGAAATGGCGAATACTATTTTATGGTTATGCTCTGATAAAGCAAGTTTTGTAACAGGCCATGCCATGCCTGTAGATGGAGGATTGACGGCTTAAATAGAATAGAGATTTTACATTTAGCAGCTTAAAAAAATCAAAATGCAAGAATTTGAAACTATCCTTTTAGAAAAAGCAGACAACATAGCCACGATAACTTTTAATCGACCAAACGCAGCCAATGGAATTAATCCAACCTTAGCCAGAGAATTTGCAGAGGCTGCTTTGATTTGCGATAAAGATAAAAGTATAAGGTGTGTGGTTTTGACTGCTAACGGAAAATTATTTTGTGCAGGAGGCGATTTGAAAGCAGTAGGTGGAGAACCAGAAAAAGCGGCTACAAAGATTAAAGGCATGGCTGATGATTTGCATAGAGCGACTTCTACTTTGGCGCGAATGGAAAAGCCTTTCATCATAGCAGTCAATGGCATGGCAGCAGGAGCGGGATTCAGTATTGCGATAACAGGAGACTTTGTGTTAGCGGGTGAATCTGCCAAGTTTACCATGGCTTATACGGCGGCGGGATTAAGTCCCGATGGGAGTTCTACTTATTATCTACCTCGTTTGATAGGGATGCGTAAAGCAATGGATTTGATGATAACTAATCGTAGACTAACCGCAGCAGAAGCAGAAACTTGGGGGTTAATCAACCAAGTTGTACCAGATGAATCCTTAAAAGAAGAAGCATTGAAATTAGCACAAAAATTGGCGAATGGACCAACGGATGCCTATGCTATCACGAAGAAATTACTGCTATGCAGTTTTGATAATAGCCTAGAAACGCAGATGGAGTTGGAAGGCCGAGCTATTTCTGAACGAGCAGGTTCGGCGAATGGTAAGGAAGGGGTATTAGCGTTTATTGAAAAGCGAAAGCCTAAGTTTACCTAGTGCTTTGTAAACAAAGTTTTTATTACCCAAATGTAATCGCCAATTTTAATTGGCTGACTCCTAAACTACTGATAATCAATTTATTTTTGAACCTGCCAATTAAAATTGGCGGTTACGCGTTATAGCAAAGGTTTAATTTACAAAACACTAGTAAAATACTGGTAAGCATCTGTCCTAACAAAATACTAGGAGTATGAAAAATAGACTCATCGGATTTATTAGTGTATTGCTAGCGATACAATTTTTAGCCTGCGAAACACCACAAAAAAGTAAACCAAATATCGTTTTTCTACTCGTAGATGATTTGGGATGGAATGACCTTGCTTGCTATGGCAGCACCTTCCATGAAACACCGAATATTGACCAATTAGCAAAAGCAGGGATGCGGTTTACTGATGCTTATGCCTCCTGCCCAGTTTGTTCACCGACTAGAGCGAGTATCTTATCGGGAAAGTATCCCGCAAGATTAAATATTACGGATTGGATTCCGGGTGGAGACCCTCAAAATCGGCCACTAATTGGTACAAAAGATAAGCATGAATTGCCCTTATCCGAAACAACGATAGCCGAGCGTTTAAAAGCAGAAGGCTATCAAACTGCTTTTTTCGGAAAATGGCATTTGGGCGAGCCTGGGTTTTTCCCAGAAGACCAAGGTTTTGACCTGAATAAAGGTGGACATTGGGCGGGGCAACCAGGGTCTTATTTCTATCCATATAAAAGCAAAAGACCTCGCTGGGATGTGCCTGGATTAGCT
>CALJVJ010000269.1 GCA_937974625.1 uncultured Saprospiraceae bacterium | reverse complement strand
AATTTATTTAATTGATAATCAATAGTTTGCGGTTCTGGCTAAGCATTTAATTTTTTGCTTATCGAGATAAGGAAGAAATTAAATGTGACGCCAGGTTCGTAAAATATTGGTTGTCAAGACGATAAAATTTAGACATACTCTTATTTAGACAATAGTATCTAAGGCTTCAACAATGCGCTGAAGCAAGTATTTCAAATGAGTATCGTTTAAAATTTTAAAAGAGGTACTAAGCAGTAAGTCAAGCTAATCTGATAGCATTTTTCAATCTACTAAAAGTGCTAATGATTAGTAAAATACTAGCAATACCGAAAATGATATTGCCATATAAAAACACGCTTTGCCAATAGTACCCAACAAGGCAAAATAAACCAATGATTAAGGCTCGGTCACTTTTTCCCATTGGGCCATCATACCTTCTAGTTCCACCCATTGCTTGCCCTAATATGCCGGCAAATTCATTAAGGATGGTCAGCATCGCAAAAAGGATGATAATCCCACTATTCATGGTAGAAATAATGGCCAAAGGAAGTATGATAAATAAATCAGATAAGACATCTCCTAATTCGTTTAATACTTGCCCCAACTTACTTTCCATTCCATATTGACGTGCCATCATGCCGTCTATCGCATTTAAGCCCATTCTTAACAATAATCCAAAGGGCATAAGTAATAAAACAATGGCGGCATGAGGATAACATAAAAATAGAAAACCTAATCCTGCTGATAATAAAATCGCTGCTATCGTTACTTGATTTGCTGTAAAACCCTGTCGATACAAAAAATCACAAACTGGTTGCAATGCTTGCTGAAATCGAGGTTTTAATTGATATATAGAAATCATAAGATTATTTTTTTATAATAATGTGCAAATAATATTGCTCAAAATCGTATTCAGTCGAGGGGTCAATTTAAATGTTCCCCTTATTCAATCCCCATTTTTAAAGATGAGTATTGAAAAAGAAACGACTAACCTGCTGTTTAAAGCTATTTGTTGATACAAAGATAGGAGCGAAAAAGAAGGGTTTTGAAACGAATGTAGGGGAGTATGAATTATTTTTTATCGAATGTCGGTAAATTTCAATATTCTATTGAAAAGTATACCTATCATTTATGCAGTGTCTGTTTTCCACCTTTAACTAAAGTATAAGTCTGTTTGACTTGTAACCCTCGAAATGTTTCTACTCGATTATTAGGCCAGAGAACTTCTACTTTTTCAATAGTAGTAGCTTGACTTAAGCCAAAATGCAGTACATAAGGTTTCTGCATGCGTTGTCCTCTACCTACATTTACTTCCTGTGTATATACCTGCTTATTCGCATAAACTTTCACGATTGCGCCTATACCAAAATAATTTCCTACCGGATTCTCCAATTGTATTTTTATCCAAGCATTGGTAGTTACTTGTTTATTTTTGAACAATCGAAATTCACCTCCTACACCCATCGCTAAATCTAAAAGTCCATCATTATTAAAATCAACAAAACAAGCATCATTACCAGTTGTAATTTTAGATAAACCAGATACATTTGTACTTAATTGAAAACGATGATTGTCTTTTTGTAAATACAAATCAACATAGCGGCATCCATAATATACCGTAGTGATGAGGTCTACCAAACCATCATTATTGACATCACCAAAAGTGGCACCTGCATGTGTTTCCTCATATTCAATGCCATGAGTATCTCGCAAATCCGTAAATTCCCCCTCATCATTTCTAAAAATAGTCGTCCCTCTATGGTCATAATTGGCTATATATCTTGGATGGGCTAATTGAGATAGTAATAAATCAAAATCACCATCATTATCATAGTCATACCAATCAACTCCTGTCCCATGATTACTCATCGTATCGCTTTGCCCAACTGATTTTGGTGGAGGAATAGACGTAAAATAACCTTGACCATTGTTTAAATAAAATTCATCTGTTTCTAAAAAATAATTGGCAATGTATAAATCTACATCTCCGTCCAAATCAATGTCCGTAAATTGACATGCCCTGCTGCGTCTGTTTTTATTATGGTTTGAAACATAGGTACTATCTACTTTGGCAATACATTCTATGCCCTGTGGAAAGTTTTCTTGTTGGTTATGGGTAGGATATAAACGTTCTGTGATGTTTTCAAAATTATTTTGATGATTGTTTAAAAAAAGGTAGTTAGGGTGTGGGACGGGATAAGGGTTCCATAACTGAACAACGACCAAATCAGGAAAATGGTCTTGATTAATATCTGCTATACTAAAGGCATGCAAGGCTGGCAAAGGTGGCAAACTGAGTTTTTTCTCCCTGAAATCACCTCTTCCATTATTGAGAAATAATAAACTTTTATTATTGGCAAATAATAAAATATCTTGATGTCCATTATTGTCCATATCAACAAAAGCTCCTGCTCTGACACCAAATGGTAGGGTTTCAACTATTGCATTTGTAATATCTTTAAACTGCCCATTTTCATTTTTATAAATCCGCCCACCAACTATTAAATCTAACCAATTATCTCCATCTAAATCTCCCCATGCGATGTGCTCATTAGATAAAGTATGTGGAAGGCCAACTGCTTGACTCACCTCCTCAAAAATAGGAGGCTCAGATGGCTCAAATTCCATTTGTACATCCATCGTCAAGTAGCAATTCTCTCCAAGAAATTTGTCTTCCGTATTTACCAATAAGGTAGGATAGTAATTACCGCCATCTTCAGAGCAGCAAAACGTTTGATAAAAGGTCGAGTCTTGTTTTAATCCAAAATCTCCGTTGAAATCATCAAGAGTAATATAAAATTGGTCGTTATCGACAAATACTGGCTGCTTAAGTTTTATTACAATCTTTTGATAGCCCGCTTTTCTTTTTCTTTTGCGAATTGGACGTATTAAATCTTTAGATAATGCTGGATAATTGGTGCCACTCTCATGACCATATATATGTGTAGTAAATTTCCCTTTCCCTGCTCCATCAAGATGCAAAATGATTTTTTTAATAAAACCTGGCCTTTCAATAGGAAAGCGAGCAATTTGTCTAGGATACTCCCTTGATGAAATATTGACACAACTTTCTAAGGTATTATAATTGGAATAAGTGTAAGTTATTGGCAACTTGATTTCAGCAGCAGAAATAATAGAAGCGTTTTGGGCAAATGAGAATTGGTTAAAAAATAGACTCCATAAAAAATAAAAAGAAAAGCATCGCTTTAACTGCATATATTTGAATATGATTTTACTTTTTATACTATTCTTTTATCAACTTCATCACCTCCATCAACTCTTCTGGCCGATTCACATTCATTAACTTCTGCCCGTCTGGTGCATCTACTAATTTGACGGCCGAATTAATCAACACCTTTCTAGGACAAGAAAAGCCTTGAGCTAAGAATTGTAATAAAATAGGATAACTGCTAGGTTCCCAAATACTAATCAATGGTTCTGGAAATTCATTAACAGGACTATTAAATGCAGTAGCTATAGCAGAAGGATTTCTATTTTTCACTAAAAAATCTAAAGTCTCCAAATCTAGTAAAGGCAAATCACAGGCAATCACCAACCATGCTGCATTTGGCCGATGTCGGAAAGCAGAAGCAATCGCTCCAAAAGGGCCTAAATCATAAAAAGTATCTTCTAAAAATGGATAATCCGTCGCTGCTTCGTTTTTACTTGACCGAACTGATAAAAACGTTTCATCACAGATTTCATTTAAGATGTCTGCCATGAATTCCCGCTGTGGTTTGCCGTGATAATCTATTTGCCCTTTGTCTTTTCCCATGCGTTGGCTTTTTCCTCCAGCCAATACTAGACCGTAAAGTGGTGGAATATTAGCCACTAAATCTTTTTCTATAAAAGCGGCAATTCTACTAATCCTTGAAAAAGGATAAGTAGGAATCTCTTCAATATTCGGTAAATGTTCTTTTAAAAAGGTAGGAATCTCTGTGGCCGCTTCTGTCATTAAAATCAATCCTACATTTGTTAATCGGTCTAGTTTTCTAGATAACGATTCTTCCTTTTTGGGGTCAATAACAACTATCTGTTTTTTAGCGGTAAAATGATTGCCATTTACCAAGACCAAATCTGTCTCATTAAAATATTGTCGAAACTGGTAGGTATCAAAATTGGCTTTGGTATCAAACCGATGAAAATTTATTTTGTCGGTGTATACTAAATTAGCACCAAAATCCATCGCATTTTCTTTCGTGGTAGCAGTCAAGGCATCGTCCGTACTTTTATGATCAGCATCTACATAACTAACTTGATATTTTTCAGCTAACTTTTGAGTTATTTTATAAGCTAACTGCTGAATATTGCCACAAGGCGTTCCGATGATTGCCCATTCATTTCTGCCGAAAAACCCATAATTGGGTTTACTTAATTTAGTATGCTTTTGATGTTTTTTTTCTGCCATTTCTTTGATTAATTTTATCCTTCTAAAACGCTTCTTAGTTGCTAAAGTTTTACTCGATTTCGCTATTTTCCAAAAATACAAAAATAGTAGACATTTGTAGTTAAATAAAACGTTACGCCACGAGAAATCCTATTCCAAAAATCCTTACCTTTGCACTTTTATTTGAAAAAAAGGAACTGATTTTAGGTTAAATTTGGTTGTACGAACCATAATCCTGCCCGACTGCCTCATGCGGGCGGGTTACCAATCACAAATCACTATAGAAAAATGAAATTAGCCCTTAATTGGTTAAAAGAATACACAGATATTAATTTACCACCACAAAAAGTGGGAGAAATCCTTACGGATATTGGTCTAGAAGTGGAAGGCGAAGAAGAAATAGAAAGTATTCCTGGAGGTTTGGCAGGTTTAGTTGTCGGCCATGTCAAAGAATGTGGCAAACACCCGAATGCAGATAAATTGTCCTTGACTAAAGTTGATGTCGGAGAAGCTGAATTATTACAGATTGTTTGTGGTGCTCCGAATGTAGCGGCTGGACAAAAAGTAGTTGTGGCAACCGTTGGCACTATGCTTTACCCTTTGGGCGGAGACCCTTTTAAAATTAAAAAGGGTAAGATTAGAGGAGAAGCTTCCATGGGGATGATTTGTGCAGAAGATGAAATTGGTTTAGGTACCGACCACGCAGGAATCATTGTCTTACCGAAGGATACGAAAGTTGGTACGCTCGTCAAAGACCATTATGAATTGGAATCTGATTATGTTTATGAAATCGGCTTAACACCTAACCGTTCAGATGGAACCAATCAAATAGGTTCTGCTAAAGATTTGGCAGCAGCCTTAAAAATAAATTATGGTCATTCTGGCGAAGTTAGGATGCCTTCTGTCGCTGACTTCAAAGTAGACAATCACGATTTACCGATTCATGTTACCGTAGAAAATACAGCAGCTTGTCCACGTTATTCCGGCGTATCTATTTCTGGGGTGACTATCAAGGAATCTCCTGATTGGTTAAAAACTAGATTATTGTCAATTGGTGTCAGACCAATTAGCAATGTAGTGGATATTACCAACTTTGTTTTACACGAGTTGGGTCAACCTTTACATGCCTTTGATGCAGACCAAATAAAAGGCAAAAAAATAATTGTCAAAAACCTACCTGCTGACACCAAATTCCAATCTTTAGACGAAGTAGAACGAAAATTAATCGCTACCGATTTAATGATTTGCGATGGCGAATCTAATGGGATGTGTATTGCTGGTGTTTTTGGTGGAATAAAATCAGGTGTAACAGATAGTACGACTAATATTTTCCTGGAAGCTGCCCATTTTAATGCAAAAACAACTAGAAGAACAAGCTTCCATCATGATTTAAGAACAGATGCAGCTAAAGTTTTTGAAAAAGGTAGTGACCCAAATATTACGGTTTACGCTTTAAAAAGAGCCGCACAATTAATCAAGGAATTAGCAGGTGGGCAAATCGCTTCAGAAATCGTGGATATTTATCCTACAGAAATCAAGCGTGCAGAAATTAAGGTAGCTTATAGAAATGTAGAAAGATTGATTGGGGTATCGATTCCAAAAACAGAAATCAGAGCGATTTTAGAATCCATGGAAATGGAGATATTGGAAGATGGAGATGACGCTTTTGTCGTGGCAGTTCCAACCAATAAAGCAGATGTAACGAGAGAAGCAGATTTAATTGAGGAGATTTTACGAATCTATGGTTTCAATAAAGTACCTATTCCTACACAAGTAAAAAATTCTGTAGTAGCTACTAAAAGACCTAGTCCACAGGAGTTGAGAAATACTTTAGGCGATTATTTATCAGCCAATGGTTTTAATGAAATGATGGCGGTGTCTTTGAGTAAATCTAGTTATGCTAAAGAAATCTTACCTGTTCCAGAAGAAGAATTAGTGTATGTTAATAACACCTCTAATGTCACGCTAGATGTTATGCGACCAACAATGCTATTCAGTGGATTAGAAGCTATCCTACACAATCAAAATAGACGAAGTGCAGATTTAAAATTATTTGAATCTGGTAAGACTTATAAAAAAACAGCTGAGGGATTTAAAGAATCACAACATCTTAGCTTATTCTTGACGGGTCAGAAAACTAATGAAAGTTGGCATAATACTCAACAAGCCGCTACTGGCTTTTATACCTTAAAAGCGTATGTCAATAATGTCTTAGCTCGGCTAGGTATGACAGGCTTTCAAGAAGATAATTTAAAAGATGATATATTTGCGGTAGGATATAAATATTTCCGAGGTCAGCAAATAGTCGCAAAATTTGGAAAAGTCCAAAAGAAAATTGCGAAGGCAATGGGTATCAAGAGCGATGTTTACTATGCGGATATTAATTTTGATGCACTTATCAAGGCCAGCAAAAAGCATAAAATTGCTTATAGTCAATTAAATAAATTTCCGACAGTTCGTCGAGATTTAGCCTTAATTATTGACAATTCGGTGAGTTTCAACGATATTGTACGCCTTGCACGTAAAACTATCAAAAAGAGCTTAAAAGATATTAACCTTTTTGACGTTTATACAAATGAGGAACAGTTAGGAGCTAACAAAAAGTCCTATGCCGTAAGTTTCATTTTCGAAGATCCTACCAAAACATTGGTGGACAAATTTGTTGATAAAGAAATGAACAAATTAATACAGATTTTCGAAAGAAATTTGAACGCACAAATAAGGAGGTAAGAGACTGTCCTTCGGGCTGACATCTAACTTCTTATACAGAAACACTATCACAAACTCCCATAACAGCATGAAGCTATCCGACAAAATAGCAGACATCAAGAAAAAAGTAACACATTTAGCATCTAAAATGGAAGAACTCCGTTCAGAAAATATGGTGCTAATTGAGGAAAATAGAGAATTAAGGATTAAATTGCAGCGCGATGCAGAAGAACTAGCTTTCATGAAGCATCAATTAGCTGTTTTTAAAGAGCGGCTCATGGCCCAATCACTACAGGAAGTGATTGAAGAAGAGGAGTAAGATTGAAGATTTTGATTTAGAAAGAAAAGCATTTATATAGAATGCTTAAGTAACGATTTTTTAGAGATTTTGTAAAATATATAGTTAAATCAATCCAAAAGTATTAGAATTTGGTAGCCGATTCCTATAAAATGTGTATTAGCTTCCTACTTCCTACTTTTAAATTTAAGATGCTAAATTTTAAATTTTAGATTTCACCCTTTACATTTCTCCCATCGGTTTTAGCATATGGATAACCAAGACAATAAAATTAGAATAACGGTAATCATTGCCGGTCGACCATATTCGCTAAAAGTAGAAGCTGAAGATGAACCTGTTATCTTGCGTTTAACTAAAGAAATAAACGACAAAATCAAACAGTTTCAAACTACTTATAAAGGTAAAGACAAGCAAGATTTATTAGCGATGACTTTACTTACTTTTGCAGTAGATTTGCATAAAGCTCGAACTAAAACCACTACTGACCTTTCTACCAATCATCTCTCCGATTCTCTTCAAGAAATTGACAATTTATTGGACAACTTAGTAAAATCTTAAATGTAGAATTCAAAATCTAAAAGTATTGGCATGCAATAACTTAGGATTTGAATTAAGCTAAATTTATTTTTTACTGATTCCTAAAAGAAAGCTCATCCTTTTGTAGGATATTTTTTTCTTTTAAGAAATAGGCTTCTAATAAGCATTTATAAAGATTTAATGATAGAAAAGATGCTATTGGTACTTGGTGCTAGAATTTCTAATAAGCTAGTATCCAAAGTATCCAAAAACCAGTATCTGTTTTATTAAAGATGTTATGAACAGTTGCTTAGAAGCTATTTATAAATAAAAAATAGTTGTCCCTTTTAATCATATATATAAATATCAGAGGATTATGGAAATACTTATGGGAATAATTGGCGGTGGAGTCGTTGGTGCTGTAGCAGCCTTCATGCTTGTAAAATCAATGATTACTAAAGCGAATCAAGGTAAGATTGATGAGATGAATGGAAAAGCAGATTTAATGTTGCAAGAAGCAAGATTAACTGCTAAGCGAACACAAGACGAAGCTCAATTAAAGGCAGATAAAATTATTAACAAAGCCGAATCAAAAAATGAGCAAATCAAACAAAAGAAGATTCAAGAGGCAAAAGACAAATTTAACACCTTAAAATCTAAATTCGAAAATGATAAAGCTCAGCACAAAATCGACATGAAAGATTTAGAGATTGAAGCTAAATCTTTAAAAGCCGAAATCAAAGAGCAAGAAGAAGCATTGGAAGAAAAGCAAGAAGAATTTGCATTGCGTAAGCAAGAAGTAGAAAATAAAGAAGCAGAAGTTAAAACTGTTCGAGAAAACTTGGAAAAGCAAATTAAAATTGTTGCTAAGAAGAAAGAAGAGTTAGACGCTGCGAATGAAGAGCGTATCAAAGCATTAGAAAATATTTCTAAATTATCTGAGGCAGAAGCGAAGGAGCAATTATTAGAGGCCGTAAAAGCAAAGGCTGAAACAGATGCTATGTCTATCATAAAAGATACGATTACAAGGGCTAAAGCAGATGCCAATAAAGAAGCTAAGAAGATTGTTATTCAAACCATCCAACGGATGTGTGCGGAATATACCATTGAAAATACCGTTTCTGTATTCAACTTGGAATCAGATGACTTGAAAGGACAAATCATTGGTAGAGAAGGTCGAAATATTCGTGCCTTAGAAGCAGCGACAGGTGCAGAGATTGTAGTAGATGATACACCAGAAGCAATTGTGATTTCTAGTTTTGACCCTATTCGAAGAGAAGTTTGTCGATTGTCTTTAAAGCGATTGGTCGCAGATGGTAGAATCCACCCTGCAAGAATCGAGGAAGTAGTAGAAAAGACGAAGAAACAATTAACGGAGCAAATTATCGAAATCGGAGAACGAACAGTGATTGATTTAGATATTCATGGTTTACAGCCATATTTAGTAAAGATGGTTGGTAGAATGCGTTTCCGTTCTTCTTACGGACAAAACTTATTGAAGCACTCGATTGAAACGGCTAACCTTTGTGCAATGATGGCAGCAGAATTAGGCTTGAGTCCTAAGCAAGCTAAAATGGCAAAGCGAGCAGGTTTATTACACGATATAGGAAAAGTAGCTGAAGAAGAATCAGAATTGTCTCACGCTATTTTAGGTATGAAATTATGTGAGAAGCATGGAGAGCATGCAGTCATTTGCAATGCAGTTGGAGCACACCACGATGAAGTAGAAATGAATAATATTATTTCGCCATTGGTTCAAGCGTGCGATGCTATATCTGGTGCAAGACCGGGTGCTAGAAGAGAAATCTTAGAAAGTTATTTGAAACGTATTGGCGAATTAGAAGATTTGGCAATGGCGCACGATGGCGTACAAAAAGCTTTCGCAATGCAAGCAGGTCGAGAACTAAGAGTTATCGTGGAAAGTGAAAAAGTATCGGATGAAGTTGCTGATACCCTATCTTTCCAGATTTCTCAGAAGATTCAAGATGAAATGCAGTTTCCAGGGCAAATTAAAGTGACCGTTATTCGAGAAAGACGGTCTGTGACTTTTGCAAGATAGAGAAATAATAGACTTGCTTAACTAATAAGAAATTATTCGCCAAATATTATTAGTTATTTTACTATAAAAAACAACAAAAAAAGGCAGTATGTTCGCATACTGCCTTTTTTTATTAGGTCGTATTTAATCCAACTAATTATTAGTCAACTAATTAGCGATTTTATGCTTAAGTATATTATCTTTGCGACAATTTTGCACTAGCCAATCAACTTTTTCCTTAAAAATCTAAAATCTGGTATCCATGCCTAAGGATAATTCGATAAAATCGATACTCATTATTGGAAGTGGTCCAATAATTATTGGTCAAGCCTGTGAATTTGATTATTCAGGAACACAAGCCTCTCGTTCTCTTCGAGAAGAAGGAATTGAAGTGACGCTTATCAATTCCAATCCTGCTACCATTATGACCGACCCCGTCACAGCAGACCATATTTATCTATTACCTTTAACGGTAGCAAGTCTAGACAAAATCTTGACGGAACGTCAGATTGATGCGGTATTACCTACAATGGGTGGGCAAACAGCATTGAACTTAGCTATTGAAGCAGGAAAACAAGGTTTGTGGGAAAAACACAAAACGCGTTTAATTGGAGTAGATTTAGAAGCGATTGAATTAGCGGAAAATAGAGAGGCTTTCCGTCAATTGATGATTGAAATAGGATTGAACGTTGCGCCTTCTTATATCGCTAACTCTTTCTTGGAAGGAAAAGAAGCAGCGCAAAAAATTGGCTTCCCATTAGTCATTCGACCTTCTTATACTTTAGGGGGATTTGGTGGTGGATTTGTGCATAAAAAAGAAGATTTTGATGAATTCCTAAGAAGAGGATTAGATGCTTCTCCAACCAGAGAGGTATTGGTGGAAAAAGCAGTGCTAGGTTGGAAAGAATATGAGTTAGAATTATTAAGAGATAAAAACGATAATGTTGTCATTATCTGTGTGGTCGAAAATTTTGACCCGATGGGTATTCATACAGGAGACAGTATTACTGTTGCTCCTGCCATGACTTTATCTGATACCGCTTACCAAAGGATGCGGAATGAAGCGATTCATGCCATGCGTTCTTTAGGAAACTTTGCTGGAGGTTGTAATATACAATTCTCTGTTGACCCTGTGACAGAAGATATGATTGTGATTGAGATTAACCCACGGGTTTCTCGTTCCTCTGCCTTAGCTAGTAAGGCCACAGGTTATCCTATCGCAAAAATTGCTGCCAAGTTAGCTATTGGTTATACTTTAGACGAATTAAAAAATCAAATTACAGGTAATACTTCGGCTTATTTTGAGCCAACTTTAGATTATGTCATCGTAAAAATGCCAAGATGGAATTTTGAAAAATTCCAAGGGGCTGATGACAAACTAGGCTTACAAATGAAGTCTGTTGGAGAAGTCATGGCGATTGGTCGTAATTTCTTAGAAGCCTTACAAAAAGCCTGTCAATCTCAAGAAAATAACCGGTCTGGTTTAGGTGCGGATAAAAAAGAATGGATTAGAACAGAAGATATTCTTAAAAGATTAGAACACGCTAGTGATGACCGTCTGTTTAGAGTAAAAGATGCCTTAAGATTGGGTGTACCAGAAAGAACCGTACATAAATTAACAAAGATTGACCCTTGGTATTTAAAGCAAATCAAACGTTTGGTTAAATACGATGAGCAAATCGCTCGATTTAATGTACCTGAAGATATTCCAGAAACGTTCTTCCGAGAAATCAAAGAAGTGGGCTACTCTGATGCGCAGATTGCTTGGTTGATGCGGATTGACGATGAAGAGCTAATCACCAAACAAAGAAAGAAATTAGATATTCGACGGACTTATAAAATGGTAGATACTTGTGCAGCAGAATTCGAAGCACAAACACCTTACTTCTACTCTACTTTTGATAAAGAAAACGAAAGTATTCCTTCTGATAGAAAGAAAATTATTGTCTTAGGGTCAGGTCCAAATAGAATTGGACAAGGAATAGAATTTGATTACTGTTGTGTGCATGGTTTACTAGCGATTAAAGAAGCTGGGTTCGAAGCCATCATGATTAACTGTAACCCTGAAACTGTTTCTACGGATTTTGACGTAGCGGATAAATTATACTTTGAACCTGTCTACTGGGAACATATCGAAGAAATCATCGAACATGAAAAACCAGAAGGAATCATCGTTCAATTAGGTGGTCAAACGGCGCTTAAATTGGCAGAGAAATTCCATGAAAAAGGCATTAAAATTATCGGTTCAAGCTTTGAGGCGATGGATTTAGCAGAAGATAGAGGCGCTTTCTCTGATATGCTAAAAGAATTAGATATTCCTTATCCAAAATATGGCGTAGCAGATGATACCGACGAAGCATTAGAAATTGCGAATCGAGTAACTTACCCAGTTTTAGTGCGCCCATCTTATGTATTAGGTGGACAGCGGATGAGAATTGTAATTAATGACGAAGAATTAGAAAGACAGGTATTGAGTATCTTCAAACACATGCCTGACAATAAAGTCTTAGTTGACCAATTTTTAGAAAGAGCAAAAGAAGCAGAAATTGATGCCATCTGTGATGGAGAAGATGTACACATCATGGGTATCATGGAACACATCGAACCTGCAGGTATTCACTCAGGTGATAGTTCTGCGGTATTACCTCCATATAGCTTGTCTGAGAACGTGCTTGACCAAATGAAGGAATATACAAAGCGATTAGCTTTTGCCTTAAAAATTAAAGGGCTTATCAATATCCAATTTGCCATCAAAGGCGAAAAAGTATATGTAATTGAAGCCAATCCAAGAGGGTCAAGAACAACACCTTTCATTGCAAAGGCTTATCAATATCCTTTCCTAAAAATGGCAACCCTAGTCATGTTAGGAACTCATAAAATAAAGGATTTCAAAGTAGAAAAGAAATTGAAAGGATACGCCATAAAAGTACCTGTTTTCTCTTTTAATAAATTCCCAAATGTGGATAAAACATTAGGGCCTGAGATGAAATCTACGGGTGAATCGATTCGATTTATTGATGATTTGACCGACCCATTTTTTAGAGAATTGGATAAAAATAGGTCAAGATATTTATCGAGATAATTATTCATAAAAATCAATTTTATATAAAAGGTGTATCCGAAATATTCGGATACACCTTTTTTGTTGATGGTTTCTTCGCTTTTTTTCTTTATTTAGTGCTTTCTTCTTTCATCATTCATCTTTTATCATGAAACGTATAAAACCAACTAATCTTTTAGCCTACCTATTTTGTACCAGCTTATTGCTAATGAGTATCGCTTGTAATAACGAACAAAAAGAAGAGGTAGGAACCATGAAACCGCGCGTTATAGCCACCTTTGAAAAATTAGATACCATCGCCACCAACGATTGGTGGAATCGACAAGCAAACCCTATTATTGAGGTCAAGGTCCCAAGAGAAGAAGTAATCGCTTTTGGTATGTACACCGTTTCGAATAACACGCTAAAAATGACTGCGCAGTTATTTCCTTTATATCCCAATGAAACTAGGACTGTTCGATTGGAAATAAAAGAAGGAAATAATTGGAAAGAAATTCAACAGCAAAAAGTCAATGATATTGGCTGGTCTGCTTTGTTTCGAGTAGAAAAATGGGATAGCAACAAAGATATCGCTTATCGTATTTTGCATGGAGACAAAGCCATGTTTGAAGGGTTGGTCAGAAAAGACCCAAATAGTAAAACCGAAATTAAATTAGCCGCCTTTTCTTGTAATAGTAATAAAGACCGAGGCAATAGAGCCAATTATATACGCAACGTCAATTACCAAGACCCTGACCTACTTTTCTTTGCAGGAGACCAATCTTATGACCACAAAGAACATACTGCCGCTTGGCTAAAATTTGGAATGCAATTCAGAGATATTTTTAGGAACCGACCTTGTATTACGATTCCAGATGACCACGATATTGGACAAGGGAATATTTGGGGAGAATATGGTAAAAAAGCATCTTCTCAAGCTGGAAATGATGGTGGTTACTTCTTTCATCCAGACTATGTTAAAATGGTTGAACGATGTCAGACGGCTCATTTACCAGACCCTTATGACCCAACACCTGTACAACAAGGCATCGGCGTTTATTATACCAATTTAATTATCGGCGGAGTAGATTTTGCCATCTTAGAAGACCGAAAGTTTAAATCAGGTCCCAAAGATAAAATTCCGCAACAAGGTCCTAGACCTGACCATATCCGTAATCCTAACTATGACCCCAAATCTGTCGATGTGGAAGGATTAGAATTATTAGGTGGTAGGCAATTGAGTTTCTTAGAAGATTGGGGTAAGCAACAAGAAGGGGTAAGCATGAAAGCGGTTTTGTCACAAACAGGTTTCTGTGGCGGTGCACATCTACACGGTAAAAAAGAAAATCGACTTCACGCAGATATGGATTCTAATGGATGGCCTCAAACAGGCAGAAATAAAGCGCTAAGACTTATTAAAAAAGCAAATGCCGTACATATTGGCGGCGACCAACATTTAGCGACGGTCATTCATCATGGAACAGATGAGTTTGAAGATGGGCCTTGGGCATTTATCGTTCCTGCGCTAGTCAATAATTATTATAGCCGTTGGTGGTGGCCTGAAGATGAAAAAGCTGGTAAAAACTCCAATGATAAACTACCTTGGACAGGACAGTATTTAGATGGATTTAATAATAAAATTACGATGGAGGCTTATGTCAATCCAGAAAGCAACTCTCGTGGTAGTGGTTACGGTTTAATTCGATTTAATAAAACGGATAATGTAGTTACGTTTGAATGCTGGCCAAGAGAAATAGATGTAACGAAAGAGAATGCACAGCAGTTTACGGGATGGCCAATTCAGGTGACCTTATAAAGAATTCTGTAAATGCTGATAATTTTAACTTGCTAATGATATAGAGTAGGTTGTACGGATTGGGCGAATTTAAAATGGATTTATCTAATACGCATTAAAAAATCCGTTGTAATCAGAAATGACTACAACGGATTTTTTATATTTTAAGGGACGAATGAATTCGTCCGTACTTTACGTATCCAATTTCAGTACCTGCAAAAACGCCTTTTGTGGTACTTCTACATTACCAATTTGACGCATTTTCTTCTTTCCTTTTTTCTGCTTTTCTAATAATTTTCGCTTCCGCGTAATATCACCACCGTAACATTTTGCGGTTACATCTTTTCTTAAAGCAGATATCGTTTCTCTCGCAATAATCTTTGCACCAATAGATGCTTGTATCGCAATCACGAATTGTTGTCTTGGTAATAATTCTTTTAATCGTTTACAAATCTTCCTACCAAAAGAAACAGCTTTGGTTCGGTGTACTAAAGCAGACAATGCATCCACTGCATCTCCATTCAACATAATATCCATCTTCACTAAATCAGATTCTCGATAATCTTTTGGCGAGTAATCGAAAGAGGCATATCCTCTCGAAATGGATTTTAGTTTGTCATAGAAATCAAAAACAATTTCTGCTAAAGGCAAATCAAAAGTTAACTCTACTCGCTCTTGGGTCAAATACGTTTGCTTCGTTAACATCCCCCGCTTATCCATTGCCAAAGTCATAATCCCACCAATATATTCAGGCTTCGTGATGATTTGTGCAACGATAAAAGGCTCTTCTACTCTGTCTAATCTAGTTGGGTCAGGCAATTCCGTTGGCGTATTAACCGTATATTCCGTTCCTTTTTTATCATACGCAAAATAAGATACGTTTGGAATAGTGGTAATCACTTCTTGCTCAAACTCTCTTGATAAACGTTCTTGAATTATTTCCAAGTGTAACATCCCCAAAAATCCACAACGGAAACCAAAACCTAAAGCAACAGACGTTTCTGGTTCGAAAACCAAAGAAGCATCGTTTAATTGTAGTTTTTCTAAACTATCTCTTAAATCTTCAAAATCATCATTGTCAATTGGGAAGATACCTGCAAATACCATTGGTTTTACATCCTCAAAACCATGAATGGGCTCTTCGGCAGGATGGTCAACGGTAGTAATCGTATCTCCAACTTTAATTTCTTTCGATATTTTCACCCCTGTAATAATGTAACCAACATCTCCTGTTCCAAGTACTTTTTTAGGCACTTGGTCCATTTGAAGAATACCTATTTCATCTGCGGTATATTCATTATTGACGTTCATAAAGCGAACTTTATCACCTTTTCTCATCGTCCCATTAAGTATTCTAAAATAAGCTATAACCCCTCGATAAGAATTAAACATCGAGTCAAAAATCAAAGCTTGTAAGGGCGCTTCTGGGTCCCCTTTAGGTGCTGGAATTTTCTCCACTACTTCTGCTAAAATTTCTTCAATCCCAATCCCCGTTTTTCCACTTGCATGGATAATATCTTCCAAGTCACAACCAATCAAATCAATAATTTGGTCCGATACTTCATCAATCATCGCCGACTCCATATCTACCTTGTTCAAAACTGGAATAATTTCCAAATCATGCTCAATCGCTAAATATAAATTGGAAATCGTCTGCGCCTGAATCCCTTGAGAGGCATCTACTAATAATAAAGCGCCTTCACATGCTGCAATAGACCGAGATACTTCGTAGGAAAAATCTACGTGTCCCGGTGTATCAATCATATTGTAAGTATATTTCTCTCCATCTGTATGATTATAATACATCTGGATAGCATGACTTTTTATCGTAATTCCTCTCTCGCGCTCGATATCCATGTCATCCAAAGCCTGCGATTGCATATTCCGCTCAGAGATTGTTTGGGTAAACTCCAATAATCTATCAGACAAAGTACTCTTGCCATGGTCAATATGCGCTATTACACAAAAATTCCTAATATTCTTCATAGTTTGCAAAGATACGTTTTTTGTCAATGTGGCGAAAGAGGGTAACAGCAGGTGTTGCAATTTGTTTACAAAACTAATCTGGTGATTAGTGATTAGTTAGGCAATACAACCAGCAACTATTTCACCAAAGCCGACAAGGCCGCTTCCAACTCTTCAAATTCTACCCGATTTGCCAATATTTTTTTGTCTTCATCTAAAATAAAAACGTTTGGTAGGCTATTCGGAGAATACTTACTTTCAACAGTCAAATCATCATCTCTATCCATCACACAGGTCCAAGGCAATTGATTTTCTTTTACATAGGCTTTCCAATAGTCTTTTTTGTCATCCGTACACACTGCAAATCCTTTAAGTCCTTTTGATTCATACTGTTTAAATAATTCCACCACTTTAGGGGTAGCGACTCGACATTTATCACAAAGGGGGCTAAAAAAATACAACATTGTGTATTTCGCTTTTAACCCATGTAAAGACTGTGGTTTATCATTTTGGTCCAATAATTTTATATCCGGTGCGATATTTCCAACCAATGTCGGCCGAAAATAATTGGCTTTTTGTTCTACTCGACTAAATACACCTACGTCAATACCATTTTCTTCGGGCGTCGTAAAATAATTATCAAAAATGTGGACAAAGACAGCATCTGTGCCTTTGTTTTTTGTATTCTCAAAAGTAGTCACCAACCAACGCAAAGTATTTCGCATCATAGCTCCATTTACTTTCGATTTATTGGCAATGATATCAACCGATTCAATAAAACCTTCCACACTTGGTGCGGTCAATCGTTCAAAGAAAAAACTCGCCTTGGTGTCAAATATTTTTGTTTGTAAAAGCCCCGATTCATTAAAATCAAAATTGTCCCAAAATTTATCTTTCACATATTGTAAATAAACTGGATTCGTTTGATTATTTACCTGAACTGGAATATTAGAAGGCACTTCTGGCAATTCATTCGCCTCCATCATCATGCAGAAAAAACTCGTCGTGTTTGCTTCCATTAGTTCATAGGCTTTATCAGCAATAGATTGACGTAAACCCATAATGCGTTGCTGACTTTCTTGGAGAACTTGCGGGTCTTTAGTCGCTTTCTTCAACATGTTGAACATTTGGGTCTGTTGTTCGATTTCCTCTCGTTTCACCTCCATAAAACTTTGATAAGCGAAGTACGCCTCATTCTCTTTAGACCCTTTGACAGACAAGTGCTTTTTTAAATTAGCGACCTCCGTTTTTATTTGAAATTGATACTCTTTATAGATAATAAAATCTATAAATCCCATTTTAGGCACCATCAAAAAATACATGCCATCCAATAAGTCTCTATTGCCCGTAAATTTGACTAGCCCATTTTTAGCCACCTTCGCAGAATCTAATGCATAGGTCAAATTTCCAGAATAGTAACCCAAAACACATTTTTCGGTAGTAACTAAACCCTTAATTTGAAATTGAAAATTATAATTAACCGCTTGTCCTTCTGTCGGACTTGACAAAAAAAGAAAGATAAACAAGACTGAGAATACAGTAGTAGGGAAATAGTTTTTCATCATGCAAAAATAAAAAATATGACTGATTTAAGCAGTTAGTTATTGCTTAGTCGTAAGATAAAAATAAATTCAGATGCTTCGAGTCAAAGAATTAATTGGCTCACGCTCTTTTTGTCCCTGAACAAAAGCCAGCGCGGTTTAAAGTGAACCACTTAGTTACCTTATTTCTTTGACGAGAATCTAATTTTTTTTTATCCCGTTCTTTATCAAGAGTTGCTACGTTGCACTATTAATTGTGTTGCTTGTAGGAATAATTAGAAATAACGAAGCAATCATGTAAGAAAGAAAACAAATCCAGCGGAAACCATTAAATATTTGGTCTTAATTCGCCCAAAAGCTTATTAAGGTTTGGTTAAATCAGCCAAAATCCCAATAAAACAATAATTCACCGCTTTATTTTAGGTAAAAAAATCTATTTTGAGCGAAATTTAATAATAGGTAATAGAGGATGAAAAAAAATAAGGACCTTTTAATCCTTTGTTTTTTCATGGTTCCTAATCAAATAATTATAAGCAGTTTTTATGAGTCAAGCAAAACAAAAGACATTTTTTGGACATCCTAGAGGATTAGCTACCTTATTCTTTACAGAAATGTGGGAACGGTTCAGTTATTACGGGATGCGTGCCATGTTGATTCTTTTTATGACCACCGATGCCGCACAAGAAGGGTTGGGATTAACCACTGAAACCGCCGCTGCAGTTTATGGATTATATACGGCAGGCGTCTATTTATTAACCCTACCAGGTGGTTGGTTAGCTGATAATGTTTTTGGACAACGAAAAGCCATTTATTATGGTGGTATTATCATTATGCTCGGACATTTAGTCCTTGCTATTCCCGGAAGTACCCCTATTTTCTTTTCTGGGTTAGGACTAGTGGCGATAGGAACGGGCTTATTAAAACCCAATATTAGTACCATCGTAGGGGATTTATATCCAGAGGGAGGTGCTAGTAGAGATGCAGGTTTTTCTACCTTTTATATGGGGATTAATTTAGGTGCATTTTTAGGACAATTGATTGTTCCTATTGTAGCAGAAAATGTAAGTTGGCACTTAGGATTTGGCTTAGCTGCTATAGGAATGGCTGCGGGTTTAGTTCAGTATAAAATGACAGAAAGTAACCTTGGAGAATTAGGGGTCGTTGCTAAAGCAAAAGAGGCATCAGAATTGAGTAATTCAGATTCTTCTAATAGCACCTTGGGCTTTGGCTTAGTCATCCTATTAATTGGTATTTTAGGAGTATTACAATATACTGGAATAGTTGATATGACAACTGCAACGGGCATTGCACAAGGAGTAGGGGTCATTATTGTTTTGATTACTTTGTTTTATTTTATTTATATCCTCACAGCAGGAGGTTTAAATATAGATGAAAAGAAAAAAGTTGCTATTATATTCTTATTATTCGTCGGTGCAGCGGTTTTCTGGTCAGGTTTTGAGCAAGCAGGTTCTTCTTTAAATTTATTTGCTAGAGACTATACGGATAGAGGACTATTTGGCTTTACGGTACCTGCGGGTTCTCTACAATCGGTCAATTCTATGTTCATCATCATTTGCGCTCCTTTAATGGGAGCATTGTGGGTAAAATTGGCAGCTAGAAATATGAACCCCAATACCCCTTTAAAATTTGCCTTCGGTTTAATTATGCTAGGGCTTGGCTTTTTAGTGATGGTCTTTGCAGCTAGAATTGCTGCTGGTGGCGAAAAAGCAGGTATGTTCTTCTTAGTATTAACTTATTTCTTGCATACGATTGGGGAGTTAACATTGAGTCCTATTGGAATGAGTGCAACAACTAAATTATCTCCTAAACGATATGTCGGTCAAATGATGGGAATTTGGTTTGTCGGTGCAGCATTGGGTAATTTAATAGCAGGTTTATTTGCAGGTAATTTTGACCCTTCCAATGTACAACAAATGCCTAGTCTCTTGATGTCGGTAGTAACAGTGAGTGTAGGTGCAGGTATTATATTTTTAGCGCTCAGTCCTTTTGCTAAAAAATGGATGGGCGATATTAAATAAGAAGAACCGAGAGGAGAGAATAGAGCGTAGAGATTTTAAAAATAAATCATTAGCTAAATACGAAAGTTTATGTCAAAAAATAAGATAGATATATTAACCGCCAATGGGTCAGTTTTAGGGCATCCATCTGGCTTATTTGTATTATTCTTTACGGAAATGTGGGAACGGTTTTCCTATTACGGAATGCGTGCTTTATTAATCATGTTCTTTACTGCATCTATTATAGGTGGAGGTTGGGGCTGGCCACAAGAACACGCTTTTGCTATTTTTGGAACCTATGTCTCTTTAGTCTATCTATCTACCTTAGTAGGCGGCTATGTAGCTGATAATATCATTGGTTATCGCAATTCGGTGGCCTTAGGTGCCTTGTTGATGTCTTTAGGGCATGGAAGCATGGCTTTAGAAACTCCCTTCTTCATCTATACAGGATTGACGCTGCTAGTTATTGGAAGTGGTTTTTTTAAGCCTTGTATGACGTCTATTATATCTGAAATGTATGAGAAGTATCCAGAAAAAAAAGATGGTGCTTTTACCATTTTTTATATGGGTGTTAACTCAGGGGCATTTTTGGGCATTTTGCTTTGTGGATATCTAGGAGAAAAAATTGGTTGGACTTATGGATTTGGCTTAGCTGGTATCTTTATGTTTTTTGGCTTACTACAATTTTGGTTTGCGCAGGGCGTTTTTGGTGAAGCTGGAAAAAAACCAACTAAAGAAAAACAACTAGCTGTAATAACAGAAGATGATGGAGACAAAAGAAATCCATTTAGTACTTGGCAACTAGCACTTTCCGGTCTAGCAGCTATTTTAGGATTCATCTGGATTATCAATGACCCTGTTTCAAAAATATCAGAAGGAGCGACTAACTTTCTACCCTTTAGTGTAGGTGGAATGAGTGGCCCTAATTTTACAATTATTGCCGCTTTTGTCATTTTTCTAATTGTTGTTATTGCTCGTTTAGCAAATTATTCTAGCATGACGAGAGATAAAATGATTGCAGTATTATTCTTCTGTTTTGTAACGATTTTCTTCTGGGCCGTTTTTGAACAAGCGCCAGGGTCTTTGACTATTTTCGCCAGAGACTATACAGATAGGGTTTTAGAAGGAAGTGCAGGCATGACTTTTAATATTGTCAATTCTATTCTAACGCTTGTTCCACTTAGTATTTTTACTTGGATTATCTTATTATTGTATCGACAGATTGGTGGCAAATATGGATTATCTTTTGTGTTTTTAGTAATTAGTTTCCTCATTATTTGGGGCATCACTTTATGGATGTTGCAACGGGAGTTTGTGGCTGAAAAATCAGAAATTACTGCTTCTTGGTTTGGTATTTTAAATTCCTTGTATATCATCATTTTTGCACCGCTATTTTCTAAGTGGTGGGAAAGTAAGTATAATCCAAGCGCAAATATGAAATATGCCATTGGCATGTTTTTATTAGGTTTGGGAATGGCTTGTGTAGCCTTTGGCGCTGACGGAATTGCACCGGGTGCAAAAACGGCCTCTGTTAGTATTATCTGGTTAATCTTAGTATACTTATTCCACACGTTGGGAGAACTTTGTATTTCTCCTGTTTCTCTTTCTTTGGTTAGTAAATTAGTACCAGGAAGGATGATTGCCTTTATGTACGGCATGTATTACCTCGCAATTGCGATAGGCATGAAACTCGCTGGTGTATTTGGAGGTGCTTCAGCAGGCATCGCTGAAGAAAGTGGTATTAGCTACTTCTTCTGGATATTGACTGCGGTTTCTGTAGCATTAGGTGTGCTTTGTATTTTACTATCTCCTGTGGTGAAGAAATTGATGCATGGGATAAGGTAGATTGTTCTTTAAATCATAAAAAGGTAATGTGAAATAATTGTTTTGCATTACCTTTTTTTATTTT
>CALJVJ010000268.1 GCA_937974625.1 uncultured Saprospiraceae bacterium | reverse complement strand
CTAGTGTTTGTTTCAGTTAAATCAGTTAACGATGGATTTGCCTCGTTAGGTAAGTGTTTGTCTGTATTGGCAAAAGCAAAATTGCCTAAACAGCACAAGAGTAAAAACAGGTAAACCTTGTTTTTCATGTGTTCAAAATTTTAGTTAAAGAATGTAAATAAGTTCTTTTTATAAGGCATAGGAGTACCACTGGTTGAAAATCAACTAGGAATTCCAAATCCTTCACAATTAGTGGGGGACTAATTGAAATAATAATCTAAAAAATGAGTAAAGGGGGATCTATTACAAAGGGGGAATTGCAATATACAAACTCATAGCCCTAGCTGATGCTGGGACAATATTTTATGTGTATTTTAAATAATGGTGTAAATTTATACTCTGTAAAAGAGCATACACGTAGATTGAAAGGAGTCTTTATTTGTATAGGCAGTCTGAAGTCTTTTATTTGTATAGCAAATATAAGAATAATGTATAATATTCCTAATAAATAAAAATCTTTTTTTTTAAAAATCAACATATGTTAATTTCAAATAGATAAAATGAAAATTAGGTTATCCCTTTTTATTATGATTTGACTTGTTTTTAATTATAAAAACATAGTTTTACTTTAATTTAGAAGCGTTTAATTTTAAAGCTAGCGTAAAATGGCAAAATCCAAGAAGAGAAAAAGTAAAAAGCAACCAATCCGACAAGTAAAAATCAAACCCGAAAACTATATAAAAAAGCATGCAAGAAAATTACCCATTCATGAATGTTTGATACGAGAGGATTGGAGAGAAACAGGTTTTACTCCAATTGTAGTTAGCCGAAAACGAACGAATGGAAATATGGTGGCGGCAACCTACATTGTAGATTTAACCTGTCTTGGGGTAAAAGAGACTTCTTTCATTTATGATATTGACGCCTACTCTTATCAAGAAAACATAAAGAGTATGGCGAAAGGGATGCTATTAAATTTTATAAAAATAGAACCAAACTTAGCTCAAAATATTATTTATGGGGCAGTTGAATTCGCAGAAGACTGTGGATTTCAGCCACATAAGGATTTCACCAATATCACAGAATATCTTTTAGACCCAGTCGATTCTATAGATTATATAGAAGTAAAGTTTGGAGATGAAGATGGAAAACCTTCCTTTTTTGCAGGTCCTTATGATGATGCAGAAAAAATAATCGCGACATTACGAAAAAACGTCGGAGAAGGAAATTTTAATTTTACAGCAAGTAGTCCCCAAGCTTTAGATTATGATTACGATAGCACCAATCCTTTAATGTCTAAGCAAGAAATTTTGGATACCTATTTACCTAATGACAAGGTGAATGAAAAAATGGCCAACTTCGAATCGGAAAATCATAAAGCGGCTTATATCCCTCAAATCATATGCGCAGGACTAATTTTAGAAGAAATTGAAGGCCAATTGCACTTGTTGCAATCAGCATATGAGGAGCAAGAAAATTTTTTAGATAATGTACTAGAAAAGGTAGCAAACTCTTATGCTACTTCCCAAGGCATTGCCATCAATGAAATTGAGAAAGATGTTTTAAATGAATTAGATAATCTCATTATCTTTTTGACAGAAAAATTAATAGCATTTAATAGTACTGATTTTCTTTTTGAAAAAAGTTATACGCCTATTCCTATAGTAAAAACAGATGAAGAATTAAAGCAAATGACAGAAGAAGAGTTAGATGCACATCAAGCACATCGTTTATTCTATATGACCAATCAAGAGCGGTATTATCATAGTATTAGTGAATATGCGTATTACTTCCTTTCGGTAAACTATAAAGAAACTGACTTTCAAAAACCAGCCAATCAAAAAGCAGCCGTTCAAGGATTTTTAGAAGATGCTCAAAAAGAAAGTAAAGAAACTTTGAGTGAAGAAGCCTTAAAAGATTATGAAGAAGGGTTTAATGCAGTGATGAAGCTATACTTTATAGAAAATAAGGATAAAAAATAGCACATTAACTACTTCATTAATCTTCGAAATGTTTGGAGTCATTAGAAGTATCAGCGAGCTTATCCTCAAAAACAGCATCTGTAACAGTATCTTTAAACGGGGAATTATCACGATGGTCTTTGATTAATAACCAAGATAAGTACCCACCGACAATAACCGTCAATAAGCCTAATCCCATTAACCATTCATAATATTGCTGAAGAATAAAAAAATCATACAATCCATGGATACTTACCGCCAATAGAAAACCAAAACCAATTAATTTCCATTTACTTTCCGGGTGAAATTTAGATAGGCCAACAAAGTAACCCATAAAAATGGCAAAAATGGCATGTGCTGGTACTGCAGTAAAAGACCGAATCATCACCGTTTCTATTCCATAGTTATTAGCATAAATTATATTCTCTACGACTGCGAAGCCCATCCCAATCATAATGGTATAAACGATACCATCCATTGGTTCATTAAAAAATGTCCGAGGATACGGATATAATAATAACATGGCTATTTTGACCAATTCTTCACTAAAAGCTACGACTATAAAAACATAAAATAATAAAAAGCCTAAATGCGCGGTACTATCTAATCCAAATTCAACTGCTAACATTTGGAGTCCTACTGCTGGCAAGGCGCTTAAAGTTCCTAAAACAAAAGTTATCAGTAAAGGAATAGTTCCTTCTTTTTCATACTTATCTAAAAAGTAAATTAACATACAAAAAAGAAGACCAGGTAAGATTGCTGCTAGTAGTAATAATGGATTCAAATTAGGGTGATTGAATGATTGTATAATTGAATGGTTGTACCAAAATAAGAATTGAGTATAGGAGCATTAGATTTTTATCTAGACCTAAATTCCATTCTTGACTAACTACAAAATCGTATAAAATCTTTTATAATTCCTACTGTTTTTGCGGTAGCTTCAAACATGCCCATATGTCCAACGTTTGGTAAAATATGTATAGCTGATATTTTTGGCAAAAAAGTTTGGTTTAAACTATTTGTCGCAGGAACCGCTATGTCTTCTTTTCCAATAATAAAACAGACAGGCACTTTAGCATTTATTAGAACAGATTGATTATCAGGTCTATTACGCATAGCTTGCAATTGATGAATAACCGCAGCAGGGTCCATTGCACTGGCCGACTTGACTAAGTTATCAAGCGTATTTTTATTGTTTTCAATAAAATCTTTAGCAAATAACATAGGGAGCAAGCCTTTAAAATAAGCTCCATTTCCGTTCTTTTTTACAAAATTAATGGCTTTATTTCTTCCAGCTTTCTTCTCGGCAGTATCTGCATAAGGCTGAGAATGAAATAGGCAAAACCCAAGCAATTTTTCTTCATACATTTTAGCAAAGGCGCAAGCAACATATCCGCCCATAGAGTGTCCAATAAAAACACATTTTCCAATATTTTCCGTCTTTAAAATGGTATTAACAATCTTAGCCATTCTAGCAATACTCACGTCCATCTTATCAGAATCACCTGCTCCCGGTAAATCAATTGTTAAAGTTTGATAGCCTTCAAAAAAGGGTAAGTAGTCTGCCCACATTTGACGAGTTTCTCCGAATCCGTGAAGGAATACCAATGTGGTACCTTTTCCCTTTAAATCGTAAGCAATTTGATGATTATAATAATTTACACTTTGCATAGGTATTTTCTATCTGTTTATCATAAATTAGAGCTAAAGTACGCCAATCGTAATGTTTGACAAAATTTTGGGTCACTTCCTTTCGAGTTGCAATAATCTGTTGAATAGCAGATTTAATTTTCAAATAAAAATCTGCTTGTTCATCGTAAAAATAGGTAGCGTGCTGTGAAGCAGGAATATGTTCTGGATAAGCCAATCGATTCGGTAAAATAGGAAAACAATTACAATACATTGCTTCTACCACACTTTGACCAAAAAAATCTTGGTGGTTGCTAACTGGTAAAATATCTGCTTTCCAAAGCCATTTTGCATATTCTTCTATCGACTTTACTTTCCCAAATTGCACAATTTCTGCTTTTAATCTGCTGGCTGCTTCCTTAAAAATAGCAGGTGCATTTTTATAATTTTTACCTAAAACCGCTACCTTAAACGGAATCCTTTCTTCTTTTAGTCGAAAAAGGGCTTGAAAAAATACTGCTGGGTTTTTATCATATTCCCAACGATGATTCCACAAAAGCAAAGGTACATCCATTTTCTCAACCATGTTAAAAGCATCCAATTGGTGCAAATCAACCCCTAAATAAAGGACCTTACTTTTATTGCTAATTTCTTCCAGCTGAATAAGTTCTTGGTAATCAGGGAATTGATTCAAAAAATTTGGCAGAGCTGAGATAAATGACTTTTTATGATAATTGGAATTAAAAAACAGAGCATCGGCCGCAATCGCACTCGTAAAGTTTTTAAATCCATATTGATTGTCTCTTTTCAGCGTCAAATCTGGGTCCGTCGGTGACCAAGGATAAGTAATTTGGTTTTCATGAAAATAAATGACTGTTGGGATATTGGCTGTTCGATGTCTCGTTAGTCCTAAGAAGGTAGGGAGGTCCAACATATCCGTAGCCAGAATCAAATCTGGTTGATAATTATCCGCTAAAAAAAATCTAGCTAAAGTGACCGCACCACTATGCATGCGCCATTTCCAATGCCGTCCAGTGAGCGATAAAATTTTAATTTCATGCTGACTAAAAGCTTGAAATCCTTCGGCCCAAGATTGGTGGCTACCTGTAAAAAAAGGTTCCACAATGAGGATTTTCAACATTTTTTAGTCGTTAATCTTAAAAAAAACTAAATTAATCTAGTAATTTAGAGAAAAATGATAAAATTGGCTTTTTTTGATGAGAATAATAAATTCGCAGTAAAGAAATTCACAACGACTCAACACGAAGAAAAATAAATTATGTATTTTTCAAATGATTCCTTTCTTAATGGGTTAAAAACCTATGAAAAAAAAATCAATTGAAAAACTAAATACAGAATTTATTTGTTCATCAACATTTTAAACGTATGAAAAAAAAAGGGGTAGCATTTGTATTGGCATTTTTATTAGGCATTTGGGGCGTTCATAGATTTTATTTAGGTCAACGAAAGCTTGGTTTGCTATACCTAGCTTCTTTTTTTATAGGGATTGCTTTTATGATAGATGCCCCATATTGGGATGGCCCACCACCATTTATTTTTACAGCCATCATCGGTTTTATTGATGCGGTTTTATTTTTAGCAATGCCAAAAGAAGATTTTGATGCCAAATACAATAAAGGGAAATCAGCATTGGCATTTCAAAGTAATACCAATCAAAAAGCAAGAGGTAGAAAATATAGAAAAACAACTCGACAAAGACATCAAACTTCTAAAGCTGCCAATCCATTTAAAATCAGTGGTTTAGAAAAATATAAAGACTATGATTATTTGGGAGCTATTGAAGATTTTAAACAATCTTTAGACCTAAAATATGATGACCCAGCCGTCCATTTTAATTTAGCCTGTTGTTACTCTATTATGGAAGAAACAGAAAATGCATTTTTTCATATTGACAAAGCTGTAGATTTTGGGTTTGATGATTTTGATAGAATAAAAAACCACGACGCACTGGCTTTTCTAAGAACAACCGACGAATTTGAGCAATTTGCTAGTAATAGTTATCGGAAGACCCATCAAATAGAAGCTCCTAAAGAAGATTTGTTAAGTACCCCTAATCCTTTGATGGATACGGATATACTCGAAAAAATTGCTAGTTTGGGAGAATTAAGAGATAAAGGGTTCTTGACGGATGATGAATTTTCGATGCAAAAAAAGCGTTTGTTAGAGATGAAATAATTTCAGATTATTGTCTTGGCAGCACCAAGTTTCAACAATATAGAAAAGTAGGCTATTGATATTCCAATCAATAGCCTATTTTTATGGATTTTAGTTAGAGAATATTTACATGTGGTTGGTATAACTTATTATCCACTACCAACGGATTAAATATTAGTTTTTTAGCTGAAGCTATTTATTTTGAAATTTGAATCAGACCACAATCAACCACAAATAATCAACGTAGAAATGTCAAAAATCACCAAAGTCTTCTTCCAAAATCATCTAGGATATGAATTGTCTGCACGTCTAGAATTACCAATAGACCAACATCCAAAAGCTTACGCCCTTTTTGCTCATTGTTTTACTTGTAGCAAAAATACTAGAGCCGCTAGAAGCATTAGTCAATGTTTGACTAAAAATGGTATTGCGGTAATGCGCTTTGACTTTGCTGGTTTGGGAGATAGTGAAGGAGATTTTTCTGATTCTAATTTCTCCTCAAATATAGATGATATAACAGCCGCAGCACAATATCTAAATAAAAACTATAATGCTCCAGCAATTTTGATTGGTCATTCATTAGGCGGAGCAGCCGTATTAGCAGCAGCAAATATGATTCCCACTGTGAAGGCAGTCGTTACCGTAGGAGCACCCTCAGAACCCGCTCATGTTCAACATCTTATCCAATCTGCAAGTGAGGAAATCGAAACAACAGGCTCAGCAAAAGTACAAATAGGGCAACAATCATTTAATATCAAAAAACAATTTTTAGAGGACATTAATCAACAAACCTTACAAAATAAAATCCAACATTTAGGTAAAGCCCTATTAATCTTACACGCACCCCAAGACAGAATCGTTTCCATTGACAATGCCGAAAAAATATATGTAGCAGCTAAGCACCCAAAAAGCTTCATTTCTTTAGATAAAGCAGACCATTTATTGAGTAATAAAGCAGATGGGCATTATGTAGGGGAAGTGATAGCTAGTTGGGTTATGCGGTATCTGCCAAAAGTAGCTGTACCAACTTTAAAAAGTAGTGCACAAGTAGCTGTACGATTAAATCAAGCAGATGCCTTTACTAGCGAAGTAAAAGCTAGAAAACATCATTTTGTTGCGGATGAACCAGAAAGTGTAGGAGGGTATGATTTTGGTCCTTCTCCTTACGAATTAGTTTCGGCTGGATTGGGTGCCTGTACCGTTATGACTTTGCACATGTACGCGCGTCGTAAAAAGTGGGATTTACAAGAAGTGGTTTGTCATATCAATCATCATAAAAATTACGAAGAAGCATTGGTAGCGACCGATGGTAAACCACAAAAAATTGATGTTTTTAGTAGAACCATAACCCTAATAGGAGGTTTAGACGACATCCAAAAAGCAAGATTATTAGAAATTGCAGACCGTTGCCCTGTACATAGAACACTTCATGGAAAGGTTAAGGTAAAAACGAAATTGTTCGTTGCTGCGAATGATATGTAGATAAAAGTTAGACTTTATTCCAAGGTAAAAAATACTGCCAGCACTTGGAGTGCTGGTTCTATTTTTCAAGCAATTGTCTTTCTAAGGCACTAATATTCCAGTTTATTTGGCAAAATCATCAAAGTTTTGTCCAATCAAAATTAGCTCCCAAAGCAGCGACAAAAACCACAGCAGTAATAATCGGTACAATTATCGAGATAATCATAAATTTAAAATACCACTTTGGCGTTTTTGACCGATCTATCATTTCTGAAAGTAGGGAAATGATTAACAAAAAGAAAAAAATCATTGGTAAAATCAAAGTAAGCAAAGTGGCGGTATAATCACTCATGACCCAAATACTAGCATAAAATAGTACTTGAAATAAGGCTATCTCTATCAATCCCAAATTAGGGATAGGTAGGTCCTTAGTTTTCATATCTTTATTAAATCTTGCCATATCAGAATTTAAAAATGAAAAGCGCAAGTTCATGCATCAAGTTCAACTACATAAATCAATTGTCGAAGCCCTTGAATTTGAACTTGATGCCTGTCCCGATTACTATCGAGCGAACTTAAAAAAATTATTCTTTTATCAATTGCAATTCTTGTCGCTTCCCTTTTTCTACTGCGGACACACCATCTTTCATCCATTTAGGCATAGCCGCCCCTTTCAAATAATAATCAAAAAATTGCTGCATTCGAATATTAAAATCTTTTCGATTGGCTAGCTTTACAGGCCAATGAGGTTCTCCATTATAATTCAATAACCAAGCGGGTTTCCCTAATCTACGGAGTGCTACAAAATATTCTATTCCTTGTTCCCATGGAACCGCAGAGTCTTCATCATTGTGCATGATTAATACAGGTGTATTGGTTTTATCCATTTCAAAAATGGGAGAATTTTCCACATAAAGGTCCTGTGCTTCCCATATGGTCCCACCGATACGACTTTGAGTATGTTCATACTGAAACATTCGACTCATACCACTCCCCCATCTGATACCTCCATAGGCAGAAAACATATTGACAACTGGTGCGCCACTTTCAGCACATTTAAATAAGTCAGTTTTTGTCAATATATGAGCAATTTGATAACCGCCCCAACTATGTCCTTGCACCCCAATATTATCCGCATCTACAAAGCCTTCCTTTATCAAAGCTTCTGTGCCAGAAACCACCGCATTGTAACAACTTTTACCTGGATAACCGACTTCGTATGGAATATCAGGATTAAAAATAAGGTAACCACGACTAGCATAAAATGGATAGTTGATAGTAGAACGACCAGCCGATGGTGGTTTATGAACGTATAATCTATCTGAATTTCGCTCATAAAAGTTGACAATCATTGGGTATTTCTTTTTAGGGTCAAAGTTCTCTGGTTTAACCAATAAACCATTTAATTTTTGACCATCAAAAGAAGTCCAAGAATACAGCTCCATAGTCCCCCAAGCATAGTCTTTTTGTTGAGGATTCGCGATACTAATTTGTTTGGCATTTTTAAAGCCAGCATCTGTGTAAAATAAATCTGGAAAAATCTCAAAGTTCCCTTTAGTAAAAATCAATTTATCAGCGTTTTTAGCTTTTAAAGGTCGTCTAGTGTAAGCATAGGGGCCAATAATTAAATTAGATAAATCTCCAGTGCTTAGGTCTAAATAACTATAGCCACTTTCTTTAGAATTTTCATTAAATACATGCAATAATAATTTTCTATCCGTAGGAATGGAACGCTGGTCTCTATCTAATCTAATATATCGAAAACGAGTTTTTTCTGCGCGTCCATTGGTTAAATTAATAGGTTCCTCCTTTCCCTTTGGGTCAATTTTCCATATATCATATTCATCATTCACCAAAATATGTTGATCCCCTGTTGTCCATCCTGCAATCCCATTTGGATAAGGATGCATTGGTCGGTCATTCGTTTCGTCATAAAATTTTATCTGCTGATTATCCGCTAATTGCACTGTTTTTTCAGTTCCTATTTCATAGGTATACCAAGCGGAATCAGCAGGCAAATAGGCATAAGCAAATAAGCCATTTGGAGAAAGTCTAGGGCTACCTTTGATGCCCTTACCTATTAATTTTTTACTGCCCGTTTTAGTATTAAGAATATATAGGTCTTTGCCAGCAGGTCCTCCTTCCCAAGAAGTAACTTTTTCGTAGGGGCCCGAATTATAACCTAGCACCTGTGTAGCCTGTCCTTCATTTCCAGGAATAATTTCAGGAATATCAAGGCTACCTAAAGGTTGAAAATGATTGCTAGTTGGGTGATAAACTACGGTGTAAGCACGTCGTTCTTCCCGTTTTTGTCGAACCTTTTGTTGGGTATGCAATTGAGCATCATTCCAATGCCAAACTTCTACTTTAGCAATTTCGTCTTCTAATAAGGTGGTATCTTCTAAAATTGGAGGAGGTGCCATGCCAAAAAATAATTGACCTCCGTCTTTAGAAAATTCAGGAGTTTCATGTTCGCTAATTATCCAATCTTTAGGTAAAAATGGTCGATTGTTATTAGCAATAATTTTTGCAGAATCCATTCCCTCTTTCCAATAAGCCAATTCAAAAGGAGGAATTAAAGCATTGGTGGTATCAAAATTAGCTAAGAACGCAATTTGGTCTCCCGCTTCATTTAATACCATTCTTTTATAATCGCCTTCCTTTCGAAATAATGGTTTGGTACTTTGCTTATCTACCGAATGTAAATACAATCCATTTAAGTAGGTAGAATCATTTCCTGTGGTCTGAAATAAAATTTTTTGACCTTTCTCTGCCAATTCATAATTAACCACATAAGGAAAGACCATTTCTGAATTATCCATCAAATTTCTGACAACTAATTTAGTTCCATTATTACCATTTTCCTTCTTAGGTTTTTTAGCTTTCTTTTTTGGTTTCGAATCATCGGTAGCAGTAGAATCTTTGGACAGTTTAATATTAATAGCCATTTCTTCTGCTTCTTTAAGATAGACAATCACTCCTGCCCATTTTTCAGGAACTTTAAAAGATTTAACCGTCGGAATATATTCAGTCGTACGGTTCAACACATCAAAAATACCTAGCGTATCTTTAGGCAAATCGGCCTTTTTAACCTTATTTCGGCGCATTGCTCGTATTGTATCTTTCGAAGTTTTTACTTTAAAAAAGACATATCGGCTATCTGCACTAATTTTAGCCCGTTCGCCTCTTGGAATAGTGGTCGCGACATCCGTATTAGGATTATAAATTTTTAAAACACCATCTCCTTCTTCCCCTTTCAATTCATAAACCACACAATTTCCATCATTAGAGATGCGGGTGTTTTTTATGGAATTCCAAGTAACCAATTCTTCGTGGCCTAGCGTCTTTTTTGCCATATTTTGAGCGAATACCCCAAAAGGTAAGCACCCAATAACCAATAACTGAAAAATTCTTTTTATCATCGTGATTGTTTTTTCAAATTTCCTAATAACCTTCAAGTTACATAAAACATTAATATTTTAAAAAATACGTTCCTTATTTAATATGAATTGGTCAAAAAACAGTTGGGCTTTAGTGCCTTTTTGGGCGTATTGCTGCGTTCTCACTTGGTGGGTTAGTGACCATATTTTTTTTTGGGACACCGTACAACTTGCTTCTAAACATGCTCATTGGTATTATGAGCAAAATTTTCAACATCTTTTATTGCCGGAAAGCATTGATAGTGGACATCCACCGATTTTCGGTATGTACTTAGCAAGTTGCTGGAAAATTTTCGGTAAGTCCTTGATAATCAGTCATTTTTCCATACTGCCTTTTTTGTTAGGAATTGTTTGGTTATTGCACAAAATTGGTAGCTTTTATGCAAATACTTCCGCTGCTAAATACTTACTGTTATTAGTTTTAGTCGACCCATTTTTTGCAGGACAAAGTGTTTTGGTAAGTCCTGACATCGTCCTTATTTTCTCCTTTTTATGGTGTATTCATTCCATTTTAAATCGACAAACAATAGGAATTATATTGGGAGCTATTTTACTAGGCACAATCAGTATGCGGGGAATGATGGTCACCTTTGGTTTATACCTTTGGTGGGTATTTACGGTCTATTTCCAAACCTCTAGCAACCAGTCCAATCTAAAAACGATATTATCAATTGCCTATCAAAAATTACCATATTTCCTACCTGCAGGCATTATTGCTATCCTATTTTTAGGGTACCATTATCAGGAAACAGGATGGATTGGATATCACCCAAATTCACCTTGGGCGGGTAGTTTTAAGCAAGTAGGCACATCTGGTTTTTTAAAAAACATTGGCTTATTAGCTTGGCGTTTATTGGATTTTGGTCGACTATTTTTATTGGGTGTTTTAATTTGGGTAGTGCTCAAAAAGGTGAAAATCCATAGTCTTTTTTCCTCCAAAAAAGATATGGTCCAACTAAAATCTTTATTGACCTTAATAATCGTTCTTTCGTTCTTGCTAACGCCTTCCCTCCTACTCCATGAAGGCTTAATGAGCCATCGATATTTGCTGCCAATAACCTTCGGCATCACTTTGCTTTTCTATCATTTATGCTTTGTATTTATTACCAAAAAGAAAATTCAAAAAATACTTTTTAGTATAGCTTTTTTAGGCCTGTTAACAGGAAATATGTGGATTTATCCGAAAAATATTGCCCAAGGTTGGGATGCTACATTAGCACATGTACCTTATTATGAACTTCGTGAAAAAATGGTCCAATATATCCAGCAAGAAGGCATTCCTGTGGATGAAATAGGTACTGTATTTCCAAATATTGGGCCTTTAGAAATTTATGATTTAAAAGGTCAATCCACAGGTTTTGTTAAAAAGGATTTTTCAAAAAATAAGTACTTCTTTTATTCGGTTATTTATAATGATGTCTCAGATGAAGAATTAGCGGAATTGGAAAATAATTGGATGCTTGTAAAAGAGTTTAAAGCTTCTGGTATTTCTGTTATTCTTTATAAGAATATGAAGCATTAATTAAGAATATACAAACTTAAGTGCGGCGTGCTAATTAATAGGTTGTACGAATTAGGAAGATAGAACATTAACAAACACTGTCTGTGAGCCAAATCCGTTTCATCCGTACAACTTTTTTAACATTTTAAGGACCAAGTGATAAATAAGGATAAGTGAAATTTTAGTATTATTTTTTATAGCAAGGCAAAAAAAAAATATTTGAAGCAATCTATTTCTATTTTAACCCTTCTTTTCTTATTCTGCAATTCCCTTACTGCCCAATTCCAATTATCTGGAACAGTAACAGATTCAATAGGAGCCCCCTTACCTTTTGTTAATATTTTAATCAATGATAGTCAAAAAGATGGTGTCAGCACAGATATTGATGGCCAATTTAAAATCGACCATCGAACGGAAATCAATCAATTGATATTCAGTTATTTAGGGTATGAAAATTTGACTTTAATCGCTCCTTTCCAAAAGGATTTAAAAGTGATGCTGACAGGAACGGCTTACAGTTTTGAGGAAGTTACCGTCATAGCAGGTGAAAACCCAGCACATCGTATTATCAGAAAAGTGGTGAAGAACAGAAACTTGAATGACCCCGAAAAAATGGATAGCTATAGTTGTCAGACCTATAACAAAATGGTTTTAGGGTATACGCTAGCTACAGAAAATATGCATGAACATTATTTAAAAAAGGATACTTCTAGAAAAAGGATAAAAAAATTATACAAGGCTTATCAAAAGTCTCATAAAACATTTGCGAATCAAGACCTGATGATCATTGAATCTGCTACCAATAGGCAATTCCGAAAGGAACATGATTTAAGGGAAGAAGTGCTTTTGAATCGAATTTCAGGGACCAAGCGACTACCAATTACAGCCATTGCTACACAAGCACAACCATTTTCTTTTTATAAAGAAGAAGTGGTCATATTTGACCAACCGTTTTTAAATCCAATTAGCAAAAACAGCACAAAAAAATATTTCTTTCAAATTACAGATACACTTTATCAGCAAGCCGATACTGTTTTTATTATCGCATTTCAACCAAAAAAAGGAAAAAATTTTAATGGTTTAGAAGGGCAATTACATATCAATACCAATCAGTTTGCTATTCAAAATGTCATCGCAACACCTAATAAAAAAGACCATTTAATAAACTTTGAAATAACCCAAAAATATAATTGGGTCAATAATCAACATTGGTTTCCAGAACAGCTACTATTTGAAATGGAAACCAAACCGATAACCATTTCTTTCTCTGGGATGAAGATGTACGGACGTACCTATATCAGTGCCGTGAACTTAAATCCAAATTTGAATAAAAAAGTCTTCAAGCATGGAGAAGAAGTCGTCGTCGATATGGAGACTTATTCTAGGAATGATTCACTTTGGGGAATTTATAGAAAAGAAGAATTAAGTAAAAAGGAAGAAAATACTTATATCATTGTTGATAGTATTTTCGAAGCCAAAAAAATAGATAAATGGCTTAAACTTGTGGAATTTCTGGGTCAGGAACGGTTCAAATTAGGGCCTGTAGATTATGACCTTACCAAACTTATAAATGGCAATCCCTATGAAAGCTTAAAATTGGGAGTCGGTTTGTCCACCAATAAAGATTTTTCTAACAAAATTGAAATAGGCGGATATGGAGTTTATGGATTCGGAGATAAGCAATGGAAATATGGGGGGCATTTAGGGGTATTATTTGATAAAAATCGGGAGAATCGACTAGATTTTATCTATCGGAACGATTTGCATGTACCTACCGAACCCAAATTTATACAAAGAGGAGATTTTCTCAATTTTTCCCAATTCACTAGCTTTCGAGATAAGATGGTCTATAAGGGTGTTAATCTTCAGACTTTCCCAATCAAATACTTGCGCTTAAATGCCAACATAAGTCAGCAACAATTAACCCCACTTTATGACTATGAATTCCGTGATGATGTAGCCAGCAATCCTTTCACTTTTAGCGAACTTCAATTAGGTATTCGCTATGCTTTTAATGAAAAATTCGTTCGACTATTTGGGCAACGTTTAAATAATCAGTCCAATTTCCCGATAGTAGAATTACAATACATTAGGGGCTTGAATAACTTATGGGATGGAGAATGGGCGTATAATAAATTCTTGTTTTCTATCAGTCATACCTTTAGAAGAAAAGCATTAGGAAAAACAAGATATCGGCTAGAAGCAGGTCTGATTAATAATGTACTCCCTTATTCCAAATTATTTACCAGTTTTGGATTAGGTACTGGTTCTCGAGGGATTGGTTTAGGTTTTAGTCAAGGTTTTCAAACAATGAAGGTTTACGAATTTTTATCTGACAGATTTGTCCATTTATTTTTCAGACAAGATTTTGGCACCTTATTATTAAAAAGTAAAAGATTCAAACCTAATATCATTTTGGAACATAATCTGGCTTTCGGAAGTTTAAAGTCCGCCGATATTCACCAAAACATTGAATTCAAAACCTTAGAAAAAGGCTTTTTCGAAGCAGGGGTAGTTTTAGAAAATCTAATTAAAATTAAGTACTTTAATGTCTATTATATTGGGCTAGGTGCAGGTATGTATTATCGATACGGGCCGTATCAAAATGAGTTATTTAAGGACAATGTAGCTTATGGACTAAAGATAAGCATAAGTTATTAAATGATGAATGGTAAATTTAGTAATCAACATCATCCGTGATTGAGGACAAAAATATACCTTATTAGGTAGTACCGTACATGGGTAATCATCCGTATACCACCTCATCCTTACTTTTTATGATTCCAAAGCGTCAGCAAACTCATCATCACAAATAAGAAAGCTATAAATAGCATACCTGTTCTTAGCGTTTGCCAATCGGCAATAAAACCAATGATAGGAGGTCCTAAAAGGAAGCCACTATACCCTATTGTTGAAACCATGCTAATACCAACACCAGGGGCTAATCCTTCCATCGAACCAGCCGTACTAAATGCTATCGGAATAATAACCGAAAGGCCTAAACCCACTAAAAAGAAACCAATTATTGCCATAATAGGACTTGGAAAAGCAATCAATAAAGTAATGCCACTCAATGCAACTAAACTATTAATAATCAACAACTTACCATCACCAAACACCACTCTTCCCTTATCTCCAAAAATACGGCCAACCATCATAGCTGTAGAAAATGCCCCTAAACCAATTGGCGCTAAAGCAGCATCCGCATTGGCAATTTGGTTCATATAAATAGTGCTCCAATCAGCCATAGCCCCTTCCCCTAGCATGCAACATAAGGCGATGATTCCAATGCCCCATAATGCGCTAGTAGGCATTTGCAAACCATTGTTTTCGGTTTTATGAGTGGGACTTGGTTTATCTTTAACTAAGTTAAAACTACTATATAAGGCAATACCCAAAGCGATAAAAGTAATAATTAAAAAATGCTGAAAAATAGTCGTCTCCCACTTGGTGAAAAAGGCACCAACACCTGCACCAATCATCATCCCACCACTAAAAACGGCATGAAAAGAGGACATAATTGGTTTTTTATATTTTTCTTCAACTAGGACAGCTTGCGCATTCATCCCTATATCCATAACTCCCGTAAACATCCCTCCGATAAAAAGTATAATACTTAAAAAGAAGGTCGTTCCCATCACTGCAATAAAAGGAATCACTGCACAAAATAAAAAGGCAAAAAGGACGGTCATTCGTTCACTACCATTTTTAACAATCAACCAACCAGAAATAGGCATCGCTACTAAAGCGCCAATGGCAAAAGTCAATAGTACCATACCTGTGGTTCCATTATCCATCCCATATAGTTCTTGTAATCTAGGAAGCCTAGAGACCCAATTGGCATAAATAAAGCCATTGATAAAAAAATATAAATTTACTGCCAGTCTATTTTTTTTCATTTTAAGTGTATCTATTAACCAGAAATCTGCAAGCAAAGGTAGGATTATATTCCACTTAAAATAGGCACTAGATAGGCTATTATTTATGCTATATTGATGAATTTATACTGTTAAAAGAAAAATCAAGCGTTTATCGGAGTAAATTAATCGTTTCTATTTTCCTGATAGGCTCGGGCTGATTAACAAATTGATAATTTACCACCCACAAATAACTCCCTGTATCTGCTAATTGCCCATTATATTTTCCATCCCAACTTAGCCGTGCATCTTTGGTAGAAAATAACAAATTTCCCCAGCGGTCATATACTTGCATTTCAAAAGAAAGTAGGTCACAATCTGATAATAATTTTAGTCTATCATTTATGCCATCACCATTCGGAGAAAAACTATTTGGTAAATAGGCTTCGCATGTAAATAATTCTTCCTTGCAATCTTCATACATTATTAAAATGCTATCTTGTACCACACAATCATTAATCGTTCCTTTTAGCCAATATAAGTCAGGTTGATTGACGATTTTAGCCGTACTATTCGTTCCATCTTGCCATTGAAAATTACGGATTTCAGGAGGAGTCATTAAAGTCAAACTTTCATTCTGACAAAGGATAGTATCTGTGCCTAAATTTAATTCAGGAACCTCCACAAAAGAAACTTTGATACTGTCTAACCAATCACAACCTTGGTCAATAATGAAAGCATGATAGGTGCCATCCTCACTGACAGATAATCCATCAAGCATCAAAGGGCTTTCCCACCATAGAACATGGTCAAAAGGTGCTTGAGGGGTAATCAAAAAGCTATCCGCTTGGCAGATAGTTGTATCGTTGGGTAAAAAACTACGTTGTTTGGCGTAACTAACTTGGATAGAATCGATAAAGACACAATCACCTTTTTGAGCTTCCACCCAATAAAGGCCTTCAGTATTCACAGAAAAAGCAGGTTCTGTGCTACCATCTTGCCATTTATATTGGACATCCGTTTGGGCAAAACTGAGCAATAAATTTTGATTAGGACAAATGGTCGTATCCGCTGGTAATGTCAAATCCAAAGTTTCTATCACTATTGGACCTACCAATTGACATCGACCATCTTCGAATTTAACCTTTGCATGATAAGTTCCATTTTTATTAGCAGTAATATCCGGAGTTATAACAAAGGGTCTACCAGAAATTTGTGGAAGAAGGATGGAATCTTTATACCAGTCAATAGCAAAATTATTGGTATTTGGGATAGATAATTGGGGGTCGTCTTGGCAGGAATTCCCCAAAATATTAATTTCATTTTTAATTCTCAGACCGTCTATTGAAACGATGGAAAAATTGTCATAAAAAATAGAGGCATTTTGAAAAGGTGAGATTGCCGCACCACAATTTCCCCCTAAAAAGATAGCTTCAATAGTAGAATTGGGAATAATCTCAAATTCAAAATGATTCCATTTTGGTCCAAGTTTAATCAATTCAACGCTTGATAAAAGCTCAAAGGGCAAGTTTTTCTGGCAAAAATTTTGGTCAAAACGATAATTTTCTAACGATTCACAGTCCGAAATACCGTTAACGGTAAAGTTCATATTTTCAGGAAAGGTGCCCAAATTATTTTGAAAGGAACGGCCAATATCAAAGGATAAGGTGTAAGTATTTCCTGCATACATCGGTTCATTTAAACAAATGCCTAAGGACATTCCAGAAAGATTTGTGCCTGAGGCACCAGACCTTATCCGACCAGACATCAACCCAGATTCCAAGGTGATACCTTCCAAAACTAATTCTTGTCCCAGTACCGCCCAACAATCTGGATTATGATAAACAATTCCTTCCCCTGATAGATTCACCCAATTATCAATGCACATATTTTCATCATTAGGAAGTGCCCGACAGCAACCTACTTTTTCTTCAAACCCGCCATTTGGAATCAAATTAACAGGCATTCCATTGATTAAACATAAGCAATCATTGTCAAACGCATCGATTAAGCCATCACCATCATCATCTATACCATTCTCACAATGCTCTTGTTCGTTAATCACTTGAAGGGTCAAGGTTAATACACTATCACATCCATTCGCATCATTCAATGTGTCCTTATAAACACCAGCTTCTGTCAATGTCTGGTCATTGAAAAGGTAATTTTCGTTGGTAGATATGATTTCAGTAAAACTAAAATTACTATTGTTTAAATAATCTACCCCTAAAGTGACAATACTATCACAATTAGTCGATACGGTTTTAAAAGTTTGGATGTAAATACCAGGAGAAGCAATTAGTTTAGTACCAAATTGAAAGGTTTCATTTTGGCATAGCGTGATATTGTCTCTTATTTCAATTGGGTTGCCACAGGGTGTTTGAGAAAAGC
>CALJVJ010000267.1 GCA_937974625.1 uncultured Saprospiraceae bacterium | reverse complement strand
TGGGACCAATTTCCGGGACTTGCTTTTACAGGATGACAGGATTGTTGTAGGTCGTACTTTTGTTACTTGTTCTAGGTCGAGTGTCTATAGGACGTGTTTTGTTTCTTTGTTTGATATGTTTTAAGGATGAGGTTATTTAAGATGCTTTGGTATTAAACTAACAATTAGAAACGATAAATTTACTGTAACTCGATTTGCTGTCACGGTGGCGGTGAGGTCGTCAAAATACTGTTTGAGCGGAGCGAGTTTATTTTGACTAGAATTTTTGGTTCTTTTTTTTCAATGAAAAAAGAACAACACCCAACAAAGGCCAACTAGATCTAAACTTAAAAAATAATTTAAACTTAATAAAGAAAAAAAATCTACAAACACGCACTGTTTGTACCCTATATAACAATGCCCTTTATGAAAAATCACCAACCACCAAAACTAGCCAATCAGCTCCTCGAATGGATACTGAAAACAGAGCTAATAGAGGAGGTTATAGGTGATTTAGAAGAAAAATTTGACCAAAATTTAAACAAAAAATCACCATTCAAAGCAAAAGTCAACTATTGGTATCAAACCCTAAATTACCTCCGTCCTTTTGCCATCAGAAATAATTTAATCACCGACTTAAACCCGTTTTTTATGTGGCAACATAACTTCAAATTAGCCTTTCGAAATAGTATGCGGGATAAGCCTACTTTCTTTATTAATTTAATTGGCTTGTCTACAGGCTTGGCTTGTGCTTTACTGATTGCACTTTGGGTGATGGATGAGTGGCAAGTGGATAAATTTCATGTACAAGCAGACCGATTGTATGAAGGCCTGACGCATCATACGCATACAGATAATATCAAAACGACCGCATCTACTCAAGGTCTTTTAGCGGAAGCTTTACGAACGGAAATGCCTGAAATAGAATTGGCCGTACAAGCAAGTGAAATCATCCCACAGCCTTTTGTGTTAAGTGCTGCTGAGCAAAAAATGAAGGGAATAGGACAGTTAGTCGAAGCTGATTTTTTTAAGCTATTTTCTTATGAAATTATAGCTGGAGATAAGGCCACTTTATTACAGGATAAAAAAGCTATTGTGCTTTCTGACAAGTTAGCTAAAAAGTTATTTGGCAATACAGATGTAGTTGGAAAAACAATGGATTGGGAGATTTTAAAATTTAAAGGAACAGCAACGGTGGCAGGCGTTTTTAAAGATATGGGGAGTCAATCTTCTAAGGGAATTGATTTTTTTCTACCCTTTGATATTTATAAAGCTTGGCTAGGAGACGGCATTCACTGGGGAAATTTTAACTGTAATACTTATGCTTTACTTAAAGAAAATGCAGATGTAGTGGCACTTAATGAACGACTACCCGCTTTTATACAGAAAAAAGCAAACTGGGATAAGATTAGTCTGGAACTAGTGCCATTTACTGACCGCTATTTGTATAGTAATTATGAAAACGGTCAGCAGGCAGGTGGCAGAATCGAATATGTGCGTTTGTTTTCTATCATTGCACTTTTCATTTTATTGATTGCTTGTATCAATTTTATGAATCTTTCGACTGCAAAAGCAACTCGAAAATTGAAAGAAGTAGGCGTACGTAAAACAATCGGGGCGGAACGAAGCTCCTTGATTGGACAATATTTGGGGGAATCTACTTTTATGGCATTGTTTGCCTTATTGGTCGCTTTGTTTATTGTTCAACTATTACTGCCTCAATTTAATCTATTGACGGGTAAAGAATTGCTGTTTCCTTGGAATCCGAGGGTACTGTTTAGTTTGTTAGGAATTGCATTATTCACGGGCTTATTTGCAGGAAGCTATCCTGCGTTTTATTTGTCGGGTTTCCATCCTGCAAAAGTATTGAAAGGGGCCATTCGAGGGGATTCAGGAGCCGTATGGTTGCGAAAAATATTGGTAGTTTTTCAATTCGCTTTATCGGTCATTTTGATAGTTGGCGTTTTAGTAGTCTACCAACAAATTACTTTTATTCAACAAAAAAACTTAGGGTTTGATAAGGAAAATGTACTAGTTTTTCAAAAAGAAGGATTGGCGTCCACTAATTTAGAAACATTTCTAACTCAGATTAAAGCCATTCCCGGCATCGTGAATGCATCGGCTACCCAATACACGGTGGAGGTCGGTGGTGGCTATACGACGGGAGTGACTTGGGAAGGCAAAGACCCTGAGGCGGTCGTTCGGTTTGCTAGCGTCGATGTACATTACGATTTATTGGAAACCTTGGGCGTAACCATCAAAGAAGGTCGCAGTTTTTCCAAAGCATTCGGGGATGAGGCCAATAATTTAGTCTTCAATGAAACGGCTATTGAAATAATTGGTCTCGACGACCCTGTCGGAAAAACCATTACGCTGTGGGGGCAACCTGCTACAATTATAGGCGTTGTGAAAGACTTTCATTTGGAGAGTTTACACGATGTCATTTCCCCTTCTTTCTTTAGGCTAAAGTCCGATTTTTCATCGACGATGATGGCTCGGATTGAAAAAGGCAAAGAAGCGGCAGTGATAGCTAAACTTCAGGCTTTTTATAGCGAACATAATCCTGGCTACACCTTTGATTATACTTTTTTAGATACCGCTTTTGATACAAAATACGCAGCAGAAGCTAGGGTGGCTATCCTCTCTCGATATTTTGCAGGATTGGCGATTATCATCTCTTGCTTAGGATTATTTGGACTGGTAACCTTTTCTGCCCAACGTCGACAAAAAGAAATTGGTGTTCGTAAAGTGCTGGGAGCCAGTACTTTTAGCTTGGTCAAATTATTATCTACGGAGTTTACCCTAATGGTGTTGGTCGCTATTTTTATTGCTTTGCCTATTAGTTACTACATCGCCCAATATTGGTTAGCAGGGTTTGCTTTTAAGATTGATTTAAAGCCTTGGTTTTTCCTAGTGGCAGGATTGGGCGCTTTGGGGATTGCTTGGCTGACTGTAGGTGTACAAACTTTGAAAGCCGCTAATTTGAATCCAACGGAGAGTTTGAAATCAGAATAAATAAACCTAAAGTTTTATTGTGAAAAACAATTTTTCTACTCCACCAAAATACGCTCAAAAATTTCTTAACTGGGTACTTAAACCTGAGTTAGCTGAGGAAGTATTGGGTGATTTAGAAGAAAAATTTTACCAAAAACTAAATCAGAAAACACCCTTCAAAGCAAAAGCTAATTACTGGTATCAAACCATTAATTACCTCCGCCCTTTTGCTATGAAAAACTCAATAATCACCGACTTAAATCCTTTTTTTATGTTTAACAGTTATTTCAAAATTGCTTGGCGAAGTTTATTTAAACAGAAACTATACTCTATTATTAATATTTCTGGAATGACTATCGGGATGACTTGTTTTATCTTGTTATCCTTATACATTCAATATGAACTAAGCTATGATTTACAACATGAAAATGCAGCGCAAATTTATCGAGTAGCTCAAGCCCAAGAAGGCAATATTTTTAAAGGCACTAATCAATTTGCGGTCTCTCCGATGCTATTGGCTCCTGCTATGCAAGAACAAATTCCTGAAGTAGAAGCGGCGACCACCCTAACTACATTGACTTCTTTATTCAAAAAAGCTGAACAACCACTTTATGAACTGGGATTATACGCAGACACTGCATTATTTAATGTCTTTACTTATCCTGTGATTGAAGGGGATGCCATCGCTGCTTTGAAGGATAAAGATGCGATTATTTTGACGGAGACTATGGCAAAAAAGTACTTTGGCAATCAATCTCCAATTGGTCAGATGATAGAACAACGAGACAATCGCATGGTCATCGTCAAAGCCGTCATTGAAGATATACCCAGAAACCAGCATCTTCGTTTTCAATTCATTAAATCTATTGAAAATTATGGAGAGTATGTTTTAGATAGAGATAGAAGCCGTTGGTCTAGTAACAATTATTGGACTTATGCCACCTTAAAAAAGGGTACAGATATTCAAAAAATAGAGCAAGCCATTTCGCCTTTTGCCGAAAAAGCTACCGCTGAACTAGCAAAGTTCAATTTACCTTTTAAGATTAGTTATTTTTTACAACCTTTAGTTGATATTCATCTTCATTCTAATATTAACGCAGATGTAGGCAGTAATGGAGACATTCGCTATATCTACCTTTCTGCTACCATTGCCTTTATTATTTTGTTACTGGCATTGATAAATTACATGAATTTAGCCACAGCTAGAACCGCACAACGAGGTAAAGAAGTGGGCGTTAGAAAAGTTTTAGGGGCAGTACGTAAACAGTTGGTGAATCAATTTATGCTAGAATCTGCTTTACTAACTGGAATTAGTTTAGTTGCCGCCATCTTAATTGCCCGTCAATTCATGCCCTTTTTTAATCAATTGTTAGATTTAGCAATTCCTTTTGAAATAGTAGGGAATCCAATGCTTATTTTGGGTTTATTAGGCGTTGCTTTATTACTTGGAATTTGTTCGGGTTTTTATCCTGCCATGCTCTTTTCGGCTATTTCGCCTATCAAATCTTTAAAGGGGAACTGGTTGTCCAAGGGGAAAGGAGGCGGAGCTTTCATGCGGAATATAATGGTTGTTGGACAATTTACGGCGGCTATTGTTTTAGCGATTAGTAGTGTGGTTATTTATCAACAATTACAATTTATTCAAAATAAGAAATTAGGCTATGACCGAGAACAATTGGCTTATGTAACCTATCGACTCCCGAATTTATTTCAAAAGACGGGGACTATCAAAAACGAATTACAAAAGCATCCTAATATTGAGCAAGTCACAATAACAAATACGCTACCGCTTAATTCTACCAATCAAGGATTGGCGATGGAGTGGGAAGGAAAGACGGCTAATGATGGGCAATTACCTATCTATCGAATCCAAAGCGATTATAACTTTTTAGACGCCTTTGGAATGGAATTAGTGGCTGGTCGAAATTTCTCTCCTGATTTTCCTACCGATTCTACAGAAGCTTTTATTTTAAATGAAACAGCCATAAAAAGCTTGGGTTGGCAGGACCCAATTGGAAAATCATTTAGAAATGGAAAGGTCATTGGTGTTGTCAAAGATTTCCATTTTCAACCATTTAATTTTTCCATCAAACCCATGCAAATTACTTTTCATAAGGAAGGAAATATCGCCAACTTTGGAGTTATTACGATGAAAATGAAAATGGAGGAAAATATGGAACCTACGGTCGCTTATGCTGAAAAAACTTTGAAAACGCTACTTCCTGAAATGACTTTTAATTTGAATTATATGGATGATGCCTATAACAATTTATATCAGAACGAACAACGGTTTGGGAGTACCTTTTCTATTTTCACAATGCTGGCATTGTTCATTGCTTGTATTGGTCTTTTTGGTTTGGTTACGCATAATGTTATACAACGCACAAAAGAAATCGGCATTCGAAAGGTGTTGGGGGCTTCTGTAGCTAATATTGTAGAATTAATTTCCAAAGACTTTCTTCGTTTGGTACTGTTTTCGACTTTGCTTGCTATTCCGTTAGCTTGGTGGGGGATGACTCAGTGGTTGCAAGATTTTGTGTATCGAATGGAGATGAATTGGTGGGTATTTGTAGTTGTTGGATTGATGGCGATTTTGATTGCTTTTTTAACTGTAGGGTCTCAATCCTTGAAGGCTGCTTTGTCGAACCCTGTGGATGCTATAAAATCTGAATAATGAGCCCTAAAATCAGTCCGCCAAAATATGCCCAGAAATTTCTGAATTGGTTCATTAAGGAGGAATTGGAAGAAGAAGTAATGGGCGATTTGGAAGAAAAATTTTACAAGCAATTACAAGAAAAAACACCCTTCAAAGCAAAAGCCAATTATTGGTATCAAACCATTAATTACCTTCGACCTTTTGCTATGAAAAATAATATAATCACTGACCTAAATCCATTTTTCATGTTCAATAGTTATTTCAAAATCGCTTGGCGCAATTTATTCAAACATAAATTATACGCGCTCATCAATGTGTCAGGAATGACGATAGGGATGACCAGTTTTATTTTGTTGGCTTTGTATATCCAATATGAATTGAGTTATGATAAACAACATGAAAAAAGCGACCGTATTTATCGAATAGCAGAAGATATGAATGGCTATATTTTTAAAGGAACCAGCCAATTTGCTTGTGCTTCCGTTCCTGTTGCCTTATCTACAAAAACGGACATCCCTGAGGTCGAATCGGTGACCATATTGAGAACTACTTCTGATTTGTTTAACAAAGACGGACAAGTATTGAGTGAAGACGGACTTTATACGGATACTTCCTTTTTTGATATTTTTAATTTCCCCGTTATAGAAGGCGACCCGAAATCTGCCTTAAAAGACAAAAATGCCATTATTTTAACGGCTAAAATGGCTAAGCAATTTTTTGGAAATAATTCCCCAATAGGAAAAGAGATGGAAGGGCGAGATAAAAAAAGGATGACGGTAAAAGCCGTAATTGAGGATGTACCGGCTAATCATCATTTTAAATTCAACTACTTGACCTCTCTTGAGAATAGTTCCTGGTATGTAAACGATAAAAAAGAATGGAACTGGTCGGCTAGTAATTACTGGTCTTATATCCTCTTAAAAGAAGGAGCGGATTTTCAAAATGTAGAAACTGCCATGAAACCTTATGGCGAAAAAGCTGCCGCAGAATTGGCCGCTTTAGATTATGCTATAAAGCCTCGATGGTTTCTTCAACCCTTGACCGATATTCATTTGCATTCTCATATGAATTATGAATTGGAAGCCAACAGTGATATCCGTTACCTCTACCTTTCTGCTTCGATTGCCTTTATAATTTTATGTTTGGCTTTGATTAATTATATGAACCTGGCTACTGCTCGGTCTTCACAGCGGGCCAAAGAGGTGGGCATGCGAAAAGTATTAGGGGCTAAAAGGGGACAATTAGTGTCTCAATTTATGGCGGAATCCCTTTTGTTGACGCTGTTTAGTTTTGGATTGGGGATTGGCTTAGCAAGGTTTATATTACCATTTTTTAATCAATTAATGGGCTTAGAAATTCCATTTAATTTATATGAAAATAGTTTCTTTTTAATGGGGATGGGGGCAGTTGCCCTACTATTAGGTGGACTTTCAGGACTTTATCCAGCCATTTTATCAGCTGCGATTGCGCCAATTAATGCCTTAAAAGGTAGTTGGTTTAAAAATCGAAAAGATGGAGCATTTTTACGAAATTTTTTAGTAGTAGGTCAGTTTACTGCCGCTATTGTTTTAGCAACGAGTAGTCTGGTGATTTATCAGCAATTGCAGTTTATTCAAAACAAAAAACTAGGCTATAAAAGAGACCAAATTGTATATGTCCCTTATCAACAACAAGCTGTTTTTGATAAGACGAGTACCATCCGAACGGAATTGCTAAAACATCCTAAAATTGATAAAGTGACCATCCCAGTCATCCTACCTATAGATAATATAGGGCAAGTAATTGAACATAAATGGGAAGGCAATACAACAAAAGAGGAGCTACTGATTTATAATAATTTTGTGGATTATGATTTTTTAGATTTATTTGAGATTGACTTATTAACTGGGCGGAATTTTTCACCAACATTTCCTACGGACTCTAGCGAGAGTTATATTTTGAATGAATCAGCCATTAAAAAACTAGGTTGGGATAACGCATCTGCAATAGGTAAAACCTTTGCTAATGGAAAAATTATTGGGGTCATTAAAGATTTTCATTTTCTACGGTTGGATTTAGCTATTGAGCCATTGTATTTAAAATTTCTTGATAAAAGGACGAGTTCTTATTTTGGAAATATTGTGATTAAAATGAATATGGAGGATTCTGAAAATACAATAGCTTATATTCAAAATACCTTAAAAACAGTCTTGCCAGAATTACCTTTTCAGCATCGCTATCTCGATGAATCTTTTAACCAATTATATCAAGCTGAAAAACGATTTGGGGCGGCTTTTAATATTTTTACTTTAATCGCCTTGTTCATCGCTTGTATTGGCTTGTTTGGTTTGGTCACTCATAGTATTTTATTGCGGACCAAAGAAATTGGTATTCGAAAGGTTTTAGGGGCTTCTGTTGGTAATTTAGTAGGCATGGTTTCCAAAGATTTTTTAAAGTTAGTGATTTTATCAGCTGCAATAGCAGCCCCTGTAGCTTGGTGGAGTATGAATACGTGGCTGCAAGATTTTGCCTATCGGATTGAGTTGCATTGGTGGGGGTTTGTAGTGGTCGGATTGACGGCGATTTTGATTGCCTTTTTAACTATTGGGTCACAATCATTGAAAGCGGCATTGTCCAATCCTGTTGATGCTATAAAATCGGAATAATGAGACCGAAAGTCACTCCGCCAAAATACGCCCAGAAATTTTTGAACTGGTTCATTAAGGATGAATTGGCCGAAGAAGTATTGGGGGACTTAGAAGAAAAATTTTATAAAAAACTTGAAGAGCAGAAACCTTTCAAAGCAAAAGCCAATTATTGGTATCAAACCCTCAATTACCTACGCCCTTTTGCCATCAGAAACAATTTAATCACCGACACAAATCCGTTTTTTATGTGGAGACATAACTTAAAGCTAAGTTTTCGAAATTTTCAGCGTAATAAAGCTGCTTTTTTAATCAATTTAATTGGGCTGTCAACAGGATTAGCAGGCGTCATCTTAATTGCCTTATGGGTGCATGATGAACAGAGCGTAGATAAATTTCATGAGCATGGTGACCGCTTATATCAAGTTATGGAAAACATGAATTATGGAAATGAAATTTCTACTTTACCCTATACGGCAGGACTTTTACCTGACGCAATTAAAACTGAAATTCCAGAAATTGAACAGTCAGTGGCGGTGACTCCTCCACGTTCTGAGGCGAATATGATTTTGGCAGTTGAGGATTTAAAAGTCAAGACACAAGGAAGTTTTGTAAGCGAAAATTACTTTGAGGTGTTTTCTTTTGAATTACTTCAAGGTGTTGAAAACCAGTTGTTTAAAGAAGTGAATTCAATCGTGCTGACGGATGAAGTAGCGTTAAAACTATTTAAGACAACGGATAATATTATTGGTAAGACGGTACAAATGAAAAATGGGGATGAAGAGACTTTATTAGCTGTTTCAGGAGTTTATAAAAAACCACCAGCCAACTCTAGTTTACGTTTCGATTATTTGTTGCCATTAGAATTGTACAAGTCTAAAGACGCTGACGAATTTGATTGGGGTAATCGAATTTTATGCACCTATGTGCTATTAAAGGAGCAAGCAAAAATTCCAGCATTAAATAAAAAACTATCCCAATTGATGGATAGAAAACAGGAAACAGAAGACTCCGATTTATTTTTACAGAAATTCACGAATAGATACCTTTTTGAACGCTATGAAGATGGGAGACAAGCAGGTGGCCGGATTATTTATGTTCGTTTATTTTCTGCAATTATTCTATTCATTTTGTTGATTGCTTGTATCAATTTTATGAATTTATCGACCGCTAAAGCCACTAAAAGATTAAAGGAAATTGGCGTAAAAAAAGCGATTGGCGGAACAAGACAATCTTTAATCGGCCAATATCTAAGCGAATCTGTTTTATTGAGTTGCTTTGGATTAGTCGTTGCCTTAGGGTTGGTTTATATGCTTTTGCCCGAATTCAATGAAATTACTGGAAAGCAATTAGCACTCAATTGGAATGGCCCGATGATATTATCCCTTTTAGGGATTACGCTAATAACAGGTTTATTATCAGGAAGTTATCCTGCTTTATTTTTGTCAAGTTTTAATCCAGTGGCTATTTTAAAAGGAAACGTAAATAGGAGTGTTGGCGAACTTTGGGTGAGAAAAGGCTTGGTAGTTTTCCAGTTTGTGGTGTCTATAGTGTTAATCATTGCAGTTATAATTGTTTACCAACAAATTGATTTTGTACAAAATAAACATTTAGGCTATGACAAAGAGAACGTCCTATACTTTCGACCCGAAGGAAAAATATCCGAAACGGTACCAACCGTTTTAGAAGCACTCAAAAATATCCGAGGTATCAATAATGCTTCTACTGTTTCTCGCCTCATGGTTGAATCGACCCAGAGTACTTCCGCTATTGCGTGGCCCGGTAAAACGGAAGACATCTTATTCGACGCTGTTTTTGTGAATTATGATTTGATAGAAACAATGGGTATAGAAATGGCAGTAGGCAGGTCTTATTCTAAAGATTTTGGTAATGAAATAAAGAATATTGTGCTAAATGAGACCGCCATTGAACTTATGGGATTAGAAGACCCCATTGGCAAAAAAATCCAATTGTGGGAAGCGGAGAATTACCTGACGATAATAGGGGTTGTCAAAGATTTTCATTTTGAATCTTTGCACCAAAAAATCCAACCAATGTTTATGGAATTAGACCCAGAGGATGCGGAGTTTATTATGGCTAAAATTGACAAAGGCAAAGAACAAGAAGTCATCGCTGATTTGCAAAACTTCCATGCCGCCTATAACCCTGGTTATACGTTTGATTATCACTTTTTAGATAAGGCTTATGAGGCGCAGTATCGTTCAGAAATGAGGGTTGGACTATTGGCGAGATATTTTGCAGGTTTGGCTATTTTGATTTCTTGTTTAGGTTTGTTTGGATTAGCGGCCTTTACTGCTGAAAGGCGGCAGAAAGAAATAGGTATTCGCAAAGTATTGGGAGCGAGTCCTTTTAGTATTGTTCGACTATTAACTGGAGATTTTTCTAAAATGGTCTTAGTGGCGATTGGTTTAGCGATTCCATTAAGTTATTGGTTGTCTCAAGAATGGTTAAATGACTTTGCTTTTCAGATGACTTTAAAGCCTTGGTATTTTATCGTTACAGGTTTGGGGGCGTTAGGGATTGCTTGGTTGACGGTAGGTATGCAAACGATTCGAGCAGCAGTGGCAAATCCTGTGAAGGCATTAAAATCGGAATAGCATAATCTATGCAGGTACCCCAATATTCTCAATCGCTACTTTTGTGTTAGATAATGCTGTTTCCTTTTTTTCAACTACAGGTAAAGTGAAAAAGAAAGTAGCACCATTTGTGCCATCACTTTCTACCCATATTCTACCGCCTAACTTGTTAATAATTTTTTTACAGTTGGCTAAGCCCATGCCTGACCCTTCATATTTTTCACGATTTTGTAATCGCTTAAACATCTTGAAAATAGTATCTTGATATTCTTTAGGAATACCTATTCCGTTGTCATTAATAGAAAAGATATACTCCGTTTCTCTGATGGAGTGATTAACATTAATGATGGGTGCGGTACTTTCGTTATAGTTAATACCATTTTCTATTAAATTTTTGAAGACTGAAAAAAGTAAACCTTCATTGGCATGAACTATAGGTAAGGGTTGTAAGATATTGATGGTAGCATTGCGATTTTTTAACCTTGTAGCAATGCTAGACTGTATATTTTGAATAGAGTGATTAAGATTGACTGCTGCCTTTTTTACCGTATTATTGGATAATTGAGTGAATTCTAAGGTATCCATAATTAAGTTATTCATATGGGCCGTGTTTTTATTAATAATATCCATAAACTGTAATACTTCTTCCTTTTGAGTTGCCTGTAACTCTTTTTGCAAGAGCTGCGTGAAATTAGTGATATTGCGTAAGGGCTCTCGCAAGTCATGGGACGCTACATAAGCAAACCTCGATAGTTCCTCGTTAGATTGTACCAACTGCGTATTCGTTTTTTGTAAT
>CALJVJ010000266.1 GCA_937974625.1 uncultured Saprospiraceae bacterium | reverse complement strand
CTGATTTTAATTTGTATTCAACTTTGTATTGACCAATAGCAAATGGCAAATCAAAAGTTTTATCAATCGCCAAGCAGGTATCTTTACAAAGCTTCTCCTGTGCGTTATAGATGCGCACAAATTGGCTATCGTTTAGTCCGATACATCCCGAAACGACCGTAGCGGGCTTAATTGTAAATACTTGATGCGTTTGCTCACAAGCTAATTTAACTTGTAAATCATCGGCATTTAAAACAATGTCACTTTCAATACAAGTAGCCGTTGACCGCCATCCTAATCCTTTGCTGTTGTCTCCATTTGTTTTGAATAAGAAGGTTAAACAGCCTGAAGGATTGATATCAGGGTCACAATTGGCACTTATCCATCCTCCTGTTTGACTGACGCCTGCGCCACTCCATTTGGCTAATGGTGTACCAAGGGTATCTTTGCCCTCAAACACACATAAGGTATCTCCCGCTGCTAAATCAAATTCACTAAAGGTGATTTTTAATCTTTGCCATTGGTTCATAGGACAAAGTGTCTGTGCGGTCCTACACGCAGCGGTATCTACGTATAGACTGTGTATTGCATAATTACTAAATCCAGTTCCTTCACATCGACCTAATTTATTTTCTGCAATACTCGTTTTGGATAAGGTTTGTGTGATAGTCGGAATAGAATCCATTGGCGGAGGAATACCATCTGGTGTCGTGATTACTATTGGACAATTGCAAATATTACTTACTGTCAAAGTGGTTAATCCATTAGCGAAAACACCTGTGTATCCTACATTTGACTGATGTGTTACCGTCATTTTATAAACATAGTATCCATTTTCTATACCAATGTAAGCCACATTCGTATTCAATGGAATTAGACTTAGCCCACTGGTCAACATTCCTGTATTTTGAGCAACCGTCCATACATCATTTACGATTGGAGAGTATATGGTAACTTCATCTTGCGCATATCCATTATCTAAACAGTTACAGGCATTTAAGATTCTAGTACTAAATGCTCTGACTTCTATGATAGCAGGGTCGTGGTCATCCTCATCAGTGATGCCATCACCGTTGAGGTCTGTTCCATCATCATCGATGTGGTCATCTTCGTCGGTTTCTACTGTTCCTCCTGTATCATCATTATTGGTATCTGCTTCAGAGTCTGAATCGGTTTCATTTGGTCCACCGACTTCCGAAGCTGCGTTTCCAATTTCTGCATAATTAATTATCTGATTCCCTCTAAAGCTGTAATCAATTAAGAATTTCAAAGTGAGACATGTTGAATCAGCTACATTTAGACTATCTACTTTAGTTGTAACTTGACTACCATTGCTTACCCAATCATATTCATTCCCCGTCGCTGCAGCCGTATTGGCGTTAGGAGGGAAAACAAGCCCTATTGGTAAGTAATCGCCAATTTGTAAATCGTAAGCTGTGGTATTACCTTGGTTATAAATAGCGATTTTGTACTCCACCGTATCTCCCGGTATATAGAAGGGGAGTGGATTGACTACTTTTTTGGTTAATGCTAAATCGAAAATTTCAATATTCTCAAAGTCACTATCGTCTTCATCTTCGTTTTCATTGTCGATAGCATTGTCTTCCATATCTCCATCGTTACTTGGGTCACCGTCTGCTTCACTATCTATATCGTCATCTGTGGTATCATTGCCTTCATCGTCTTCACTTTTACTAATTTCCGCAGTATTTCTCCAACCATCTACTCCCATACACGGTTGAATGACTAATTGGATAGACACTACTTTTGACTCGCCTCCTTGTAAGGTATCCTCGATGATTGTTTTTGCTATATTTCCAGTTGCCGTCCAAAACGGATTATTGGCTTGAACGTATTTATAGCCACATGGAATGACATCCGTCACTTCTATATTCGTACTAGCTACATTTCCTTGGTTGCTGACTTCAATATCGAAGGTGATAAGGTCTCCATATCGGAATGGCCCAGTTGCCGTAGTTGTTTTCTTTAAAGCAAGGTCGAAAATATTAATGATAGCTGGGTCATGGTCATCTTCATCATCTGTCCCATTTCCATCTGTTTGGTTGTCTGTTGGACCTTCTGGTTCTCCTCCTTTGTCGTCGCCAAAATTAGCATCTGGTGTACTATCGGCATCTAATGGAGTATTGCCCATCGTGTCTTGTGCCATACTGATTTCCGCAATATTGGTATAATTCTCATTGCCGCCACTAGTATTCGTCAAAGCTAATTTGATAGGAATCAAAACAGATTCACCTTTATTTAAAGTATCTGTTATGGTATAAGTGACGATTGGTGCAGCGCCCGACCAGCCAGTATTATTTCCTGGAACATATATTAATCCTGCAGGAATAGAATCCGCTACTGTAATATTAGTAGCAGGCACATTTCCTTGGTTATAAATAGTGATGCCATAAGTTATCGTATCTCCATATTGGAAAGGTGCAGGGGTTAATACTACTTTTTTGAGCGCTAAATCGAATACTTCGATTTTTTCAAAATCAGAGTCATCTTCGTCACCATTGGTGCCATCAGTTGAATTATCCTCCATTGTGCCATCATCAGATGGGTCATCATCGGCATCACTATCTGCATCTGCATCGGTGGTATCGTTGCCATCCTCATCTTGACT
>CALJVJ010000265.1 GCA_937974625.1 uncultured Saprospiraceae bacterium | reverse complement strand
TTCGACTGGAAGGAGTTTATTTTGACAAGAATTTTGGTTACTTTTTTTCGAATGAAAAAGTAACAAATGCTTAACATAACTCCAATAACTTCATTTTTATAAGTATCATATTTTGGAATGTAAGTTTTGTCCTGTACTTAGTAATCCACTAATAAATTAAATAAAGGGTATGAAATTACCGAATTAAATATTATGTGGCACTTATGTACAAAAATCGGGAAGATAAGTATAATTTTTAACCGATGTTGGGGGCTACCTTTATGACTGCATAGTGTTTACTAACCTTTAAAAACAATAAAATGCACGCTAAAAACCTCCACTCCACTTGGAAACAACCTATCCAATGAATTCCACTAACCATGTCGTTGCGCTACCAATGAAAGAAGGATATCGGCTTGTGAATCAAGAAAATATCCTTTACTGTAAAGCAGAAGGAAATTATACACTAGTATTCTTTGCTAATGGAAATACGATGCTAATTTCTAGAAAACTTAAACAAACAACGGCTAGTTTAGAGGATATATGGTTTTTAAGAATACACCAATCCTATCTTGTTAATATGCGTCATGCTCAATTGTATTTGCGAAAATCTGGAGGTCAATTAGTCATGACAGACGGAAAAAAGTTACCCATTTCAAAAAGTTTCAAAGAGCAAGTATTACAACTCTTTAAAATAGTTTGAACAGAAAGGTTAAAAAGTCTATTCACAACTTCCAATCGTTTTTCCTGCCCATTTTATTCCTCTTTCCAGCAGGTCCAAATTCATCGGTTCTGAAAAACTAGCTCCTGTATGTCCCATTGCAGAGTAAAAAGTACGTCCATTATTAGGCAAACACTTATACCATACGATTGGGTGGTCGGCACCCATTCCAAAATCCTTATCGTCGACGAGAAGAGGGATATTGCCACTCATGACTAAGTCACTTTCATCTAAGGTATATAAAACGGTAAATCCTTTCTCTCTTGGATTGTCTGTAAATACATACCATTCATCTGACCTTTTGGTATTATTAGGAAGACCCATACATGGATAATTACTCATAGAATCACATTCCAAATTGATAGTTCCTGCTTGAATTTGTGGATTAAGCGGATGATGAGAAAAATGCGCACCAATTAAATTTTCATAATACCAATCCCAATGGTGAGACGCATCACCCGTACCATGAATCCCTACAAAACCTCCTCCTCCTTCGATGTAGGCTCTAAAAGCTTTCCGTTGTTCATCTGTAAGGTTTCTACCAGTGGCATTACTCCATAAAACAACATCAAATTTAGCTAATTGAGCAGAATTAAATACGGCGCCATTATTGGTTGGATACAACGTCCAATCATTTTTTTGAGCCATTTTTTTAAAGGCAGGCAGCGCCGCTTCGATAGCTTCTGTATGAGGGAATCCATTGGTTTTACTGAATAATAAAACCGAAAAATCTTTCATCTCTGTGGGTAAGGTCGGTGGGTTTGATTCATAAAAAGGTAAGCCATATTGAACCCTGTAAATAAAACTCCCGATAAACAATACACCGATTAATAAAAGGCCTAGAAAACCATAAAGAAAATATTTGACTGGCTTTTTCATAAATTATTCGATTTTGTTGATTTAGTTGTACGCTTGGCTTTCAACTATTTCTTTATTTAAAAGTCTTTGTGGTAGAAACTTCCAAATACACCACAAGTTATTAGATTCTAGGCTTTTCAAGTAAAAGCTTAGCTTTTTTTGTAAAAAAACTGATAATACTTGAATTTACTCGTTGGATAATGCTGTTATTTATTCGTTTTGCGCTATGTTTACCAAATACTAAATTACATATATCATAAAAAATAATAACATTCACCTACTTATTTCTGAATAATCAATAATGGCAAAAATTAAACTTATAATACTATCGGTCTTGCTTGGAATAGGGATAACTTTTCCCCTACTAAGCCAAACGGATGCCCATTATTGGACCAACCAATATGGTGCAAAAGGTTTATTATTGAATGGTGCTGTCATAGCTTCTACAGAAGATGAAACAGCTATTTTCTACAATCCTGGTGCCATGGGAACGGGAGAAGAATTTGGTCTTTCCCTTTCCTTTTTGACACCAACTTATGCAGTTTTGGAAACTAGAAATTTTTTAGGGAACGGTACTAAATTAAAAGACCGAGATTTTGGTTTTACTTCTGGATTTGCGGCAGTAGGATTTCGATTATTTAATAATGATAAATTTAGAGGAGGAGCAACCACTTTTACTCGATTTAAATCAAATCTGAACTATAGAGGAAGAGAAATTGGACGAGTCCCTGATTCGGATTTATTGATTTTTATCGGCAATTTAGATTTCCAACGACGACTTTCTGAACGTTGGATTGGGTTTGGAGCTTCTTACAAAATGGGTTTGAATCTATCTTTCGGCATCTCTCAATTTATCGTTTTTCATTCAGAAGGCACTAATATTGAAATTGGTAAGGAAATAGTGAATCGGGCTAGCCCTGAAAAATTGATATTTGGTTGGCGGTCAAAATTAAAATATAATTTTAACGCTAGTGGAGGTATGGTCAGTAAATTAGGGCTTTCTTGGCAACCTCCTAATTTCAAATTTGGCTTAACTTTAACCACTCCAACCTATAATCATATTGTCAGAAGTGCCTCTTTTGAATTTGATGATTTACGCAAGCCTAGTCCTGATACTACACTAATCAACGCTAATTTAAGTAGCTTACCGCTAAAAAATTATAAAACACCTTGGTCTATTGGATTGGGGTTAGATTTTGCCATTAATCCAACTACTAGAATTTCTTTTTCTACCGAATACTTCCACGAAATAAAGCGGTATACGCTTTTACAAGATAAAGATGACCCTTTCGATGGCTTCTCTTTAGGTGATTTCGCAAAGGAAGTTAGTATCAATACCGGCAATAAAAAAGTCATTAATGTGGCACTTGGAATTCAACGAGCGCTAACCAATGAATCTACCTTAATTTTTGGATTTAGAACGGATATTAACCAACGAGAAGAAGTAGAAGGTTTTAGTGATTTCGCTTTCTTAGCCGCAACGCCAAGCGTTTATCATTTTTCAGCAGGTGGCTTATTTACTGTTTGGGGCAATCAAATGTCGATTGGTATAGATTATGGGCTTGGTAAGAGAAATAATGGGCAACAACTAGTTGATTTTTCTGACATAACGCCTAACGATTTATTCACCATTAAGTCTTCTGGGAATGCTAGTTCTCTTTACCAATCTATTGTCTTGGTCTTGACTTATGACTTTATTTTTAAAAGAAAGAAAAAGAAGAAAGGGAGTTAGTGTTGGGAGCTTATTTGATTAGTAATTGATTTGATTAATGCATTTAAGTGCCAAATTCATAACTATTGTAGCTCAATTACCTTTTCCTTCTAGTATTACTTACCTTTCTATTTGCTGTGTTTCCAGTAAATTTTATTTAAAAAACTAAACCGAAAGCGATTATAAAACGTTTCTATTTTTTAATCGTTTCTTATTTGTACTTTTGCAAAAAAATGAAAATCCTTTTCTTTTTTCACAAATGAGATAATTGGTTCTCCTTAACTAATTTTTTAATTGAAAAAAGTGTTAGCTGACGAAGGAGCGTTGACGCACAAATAAATAATGTCAAAAATGGCAGATATTCTAAATTGTTTGATAATTGGTTCAGGGCCAGCAGGTTACACGGCAGCAATTTATGCAGCTAGAGCTGGAATGAATCCCGTTTTATATACAGGAAAAGAGCCAGGCGGTCAATTAATGATTACGACGGACGTAGAAAATTACCCAGGGTATCCTGATGGAATTATGGGCCCTGCAATGATGGAACATTTCCAAAAGCAAGCAGAGCGATTTGGTACAAAAGTTAACTACGAAGTAATCTCAAGAGTTGATTTTTCTGGACCTGTTCACAAGGTTTATACAGAAAGTGACGAAGAGATTTTGGCACATACCGTCATTATTTCTACTGGAGCAAGTGCTAAATGGTTAGGCTTAGAATCTGAAACAAGATTGATGAACAAAGGAGTTTCTGCTTGTGCGGTTTGTGATGGTTTCTTTTTCAAAGGAATGGATGTTGTAGTTGTTGGTGCAGGGGATACTGCTGCGGAAGAGGCTTCTTATTTAGCTAAATTGTGTCCAAATGTCCACATGTTAGTAAGAAGAGATGAAATGAGAGCGTCTAAAATTATGCAGAAGCGAGTGATGAATACTTCTAATATCACCATTCACTGGAATACAGAAGCAGAGGAGATTTTAGGAACAGAAGAAGTGGAAGGCGTAAGAGTGGTGAATAATAAAACTGGTGAGAAAAAAGAAATAGCTGTAAAAGGATTTTTCACGGCTATTGGCCATAAACCCAATACTGGTATTTTTAAAGATTGGTTAGAAATGGATAAAGCAGGCTATTTGATTAATTTGCCTGATAGTGCCAAAACAAATGTGCCTGGTGTTTTTGTCAGTGGTGATGCGCAAGATAATGTATACCGTCAAGCGGTTACCGCTGCTGGAACGGGCTGTATGGCTGCTTTGGATGCGGAGCGGTATTTAGCAGCTAAAGAGATTATATAGTGATAAGTGATAAAATAGGTATTTTCTTGATTTTAAACCACTTTATTTTTAGATAAAATTGTCACTTATTTAAAATAAAAAAGGCTATCTAAATTGAATTTTAGATAGCCTTTTGTCGTATTATCTGTTGGCATTTTTTAATTTCCCCAACGGATATAATTTAAGTTTCACCTAATATTCTATTTAATTATCCAAGTCTATTGACTCAATTCTAACAACTTCAAAACTGTTTTCCAATTTCGGGTGGTCGCAGCGACCTTCAATTTCTTTTCAAAAAAATTATTGGTTAATTTTGATTGGTGATATTTCCCTTCACAGAAAATAAATACGCTTTTATCCTTGATGACAAATTTGTCAGGTGGATAATCGTAGGTTTCTGTCTTAGCAAGATTTTCGGGACTAGGCGATTCTTTTAGAAAAGTCAGATGCAATGGTTTAATCTCCGT
>CALJVJ010000264.1 GCA_937974625.1 uncultured Saprospiraceae bacterium | reverse complement strand
CCTAATACTTGTAAAAATCCTCATTGGCATTTTCATCCTGAATATGAGATTGTTTATATTTCTAATGGTAAAGGTAAAAGGCATATTGGCAACCATATCTCTCATTATGAAGATGGAGATTTAATATTTTTAGGACCTAATTTGCCTCACTTTGGTTTTTGTGACCAGTTTATGGAGGAACATGTGGAAATCGTTATCCAAATGAAAGAAGATTTTTTAGGAAAAGATTTTTTTAAGGCACCTGAAATGTCCGATATTCGCCAATTATTCCAACGTTCCAAACAAGGATTAATTTTTAATGCTACTGTAAAAGAACAGATTAGTGCTACTATAGTGGAGATGACTGAAATGGATAATTTTGACCGCTTGTTAGCCTTATTAAAAATTTTGAAACAATTAGCGCTGACAACTGATTATACTGCTTTAAATGTAAGCGGGCTGGCCTTAGAGGTTCAGGCGCAAGATTATTATCGAATTAATAGCGTCTTTCAATTTGTGGATACTCATTTTAAACGAGACATTAGTTTAGACGAAATAGCGAAAGAGGTTAATATGACCGTACCTGCATTTTGCCGCTATTTTAAAAAATTAACTAGTAAAACTTTTACCCATTTTGTTAATGATTTTAGAATTGCTCACGCCTGTCAGTTATTAGCCAATAGTGACCTACCTATATCCGAAATATGTTACGAAAGTGGATTTAATAACTTTTCTCATTTCAATAAACAGTTTAAAGTAGTGACAGGTAATAGCCCGTCTAAATTTAGAAAAGAATTGAAAACCTTTGTGATGTAATAAGAGAAATATCAGCAAGTATATCTTGAAAAATTTTAATTGAAAAATAGGGTGAGCTTGTTATTGAGGGTGAAAGAAATTGTTCTTTTTTTGGTTAAAAACATAGAAATAAATGTATATAATTTTACACTTTGTTTATTAAAAATAATAACAATAAATTTATAAATTATTGATAGTCAGATACTTGTGGGATGTTCGGTTGTTAATGGTTCGTTAAAGTGTTTGCATGCTAACAATTTTATTCTCTACCTTTGACCTCATAAAACTTATTTTACCACAACAAATTATTTTTTATATGAACTAAAAACCGATTATTAAACTAAAATAGATAAACAACTACAATTAATTTTATATAAACACAAAAGTCTACTTTTAAAACGCTTAATAGACTTTTCCAAGTTACTATCCTTTATCGCTTACTAAATTTTGTAGTCCAACAAATTTTCAAACAAAAAAGGTTGTCTTTACATAATACTGCTTACTTTTTGTAAAGTTAGTTAAGTAGATTATGAATGCTTTTATTTTCTGTGCTAATTCAGATTATAGGAAATCATTCCTATTCAAATTACTTAATCGCAGCATAGAAGTACCTAGTATTATTTTTCTGTTTTTTGATTAATTAATTCAAAAGATGGTCAATCAATTTTGTTGATTTTATTCTATCGTTTACAGCAAGTCTATATTTTTTTAAAGATGGCTATTCATTAACTAGCATTAAAAGGTAGTTATGGGATTGCCATTGATAAAATTCATCCTTACTACTCTTAGGCAATGGTCTAAGAGAGGCTATAATTTATTTGCCGATTGCAAAACACTGATTAGTTAATTAAACCAAACTCGAGGATTTTCTTTGAATCTTCAAGTTGTTTTCCCAAACATTTAAGTTATGAAAAAATTTTCCAAGAACCTTTTTACTTCTATTACCCTTATTTTAGTTTATTGCTGTTTGATAATCCCTCCTAACCTTATATATGCGGAGGGAACTGCTTCTTTATCACCCTCCAGTGCTGATGAATCTGCTCTATTTATTGGTGCAGGCAATACAGGTGTTGGTGGTGGAGATTATGGATTGTTTGCTTGGAAAGGCTCCAATTCCAAATTGTTTTTTAATATTGAAAATTCATGTGAAAAAGCCTATTTCGGATTTAGTATTCCTAAAAATGACCGTTCTTTTGCTACCATTAATCCTGTTACTGGTCAAAGTAATCATGAACAAGATTTAATTTTTAGAATTATTGACCCTTTGGGGAATCCTATAAATAATTTATCTTGTTTTGGTAACACTATAATTGCAGGGGAGGCATGGCAAATATTAGATGCTGCTACTGTGAATATATCCAATAGAAATGATGCTATTAATGGACCTACGCAATTAGGAAATCCTAGTGGATATAATGCCTTTGTGCTTGACTTGAGTGCCTGTGGATTAAACCTAACAGGTAATTATTCCATTGAATTTTTTTCCACTGACCCTAGTTATAACCCAAATACCGCTAGTTCAGGATTTTATATACCTTATTTTGATATTACAGTCGCAGATTGTTCCAGTAATGGACAAACAGGTAGAGTTTGGTCTAATAACTGGGGATTAGGTATCAAAAGAGATGGAGATGGACCTTTTGATCGTGCTTTTAATGGTACCTTCTATGTCTGTTCTGAACAAGGTTTTATTACTAAAATTGATTTTAATACCAATACTAATAATAGAGCGGAGGCGAATAAAAATAATGACCAAAATTCTGGCTTTAGAGCAGGTGCTTTTAATGTTTCTTTTAATAGCAATGGACCGGGTACTACAGGAAGTATAGCAGCAGACCGAAAATCTATGCCGAATATAAATTCTCCTAACCCTCAATTACCCGTATTTCTAAATTTACCTGACCCAGATTTTTGCCCCCTTCAAGAAGTAGGTGCTTACCAGCCTGCTGCTAATTTTTTAACAGGTTGCCCAGGTGATTGGTGTATTAATATTCAGACTACTCAGCCTGGCCAATTTGAGGTGTTGATTGAAGGAACGAATGGCAATGGCCAATTAGATTTGCCTGCTGACCGAAGACTTATTTACCAAATCACAGCGAATGATTCTGTTGTTAATCCGCAAACGCCAGGTTACATCTATGAAGTTTGTATTCCTTGGGATGGGAAAGATGCACTAGGTAATCTTGTAAATCAAGGTGATGTTACTATCTCTGGATTTTATGGACAAGGCATTTATCATTTTCCTGTCTATGATGCAGAATTTAATGATGATGGGTTTGTTGTTGCTACGGTTCAACCTGCTTTAGGTCAACAATTACTTTTTTATGATGACCAAATGATTACGGAATCAAGTAATACCACAGAGCCTAAAAATGGGACGAATGGCTGTATTGGTCCTTGCCATAGCTGGACTGGAGAATGGGAAAATTACACCAATTTTAATGATGTTTACGGTAACTTTAATACTATAAATACTTGGTGGTTTGCTGTCGTGGAAGGGGCTGATTTAACTACAAATTTTAATACTTCTAGCCCTATAACTATCACTTGCCCCGCGGATTACCTCGGTTGTATTAGTGGTGATATTACTCCTACTATTACTGGAACCCCTATCATAAATGCTTTTGGAGCTAATTGTAGTACTACTTCTGGTTATAAAGATGTTATCCTAGCAACAAATACTTGTAATCAACCTACTTCGATTAATAGACAATGGTTTGCTTTTTTTGACAACACTCCTACTGACTCTGTATTTTGTATTCAGCGAATAGATTTATCCGCACCTGAAATTTCTAATTGTCCTACGGATATTTTTATTACTTGTAGTTCTAATGGAGGTAATATTGCAACTTGGACTGCTCCACTTATTGGTTCTGGAAGTGGTATTGGTAATTGTAATCCAAGTGATTTAGTGCTTCAACAAACAACTGGACCTGGTTCAGGTAGTGTATTTCCAGTAGGAACTACGACTATTACTTATGAAATATCTGGTAGCTGTGAAGCTGCTTGTGAATTTGATGTCATCGTAGAACCTGGCATAACTTTAACTTGTCCTGCTGACTATGTAGGATGTCTAGGAGATAATCTCAAACCAAGCAACACAGGTACAGCAACGGTTACAGGCAATGGAGCCGCCTGTCCCTACAATTTAGATTATACAGATGAGATATTAGCCACTAATAATTGTAATGACCCTACTTCGATTAAAAGGACTTGGTTTGTCGTGAAAGCTATCCCGCCAAGTGTTACTGGTGTG
>CALJVJ010000263.1 GCA_937974625.1 uncultured Saprospiraceae bacterium | reverse complement strand
AACTCTATAGCAGAACTAACAAATATTACTAGTGCAAATAGTGGCACTTACACCCTTCAAATCTCTGATGTGAATGGCTGTACGAGTGATATTGCTAGTCAAGAAGTGGATATTACAGATGGATTAGACGAACCAATTTTAACGACTACAGGCCCAGTCTGCGAAGGGGAACAAATCATTTTATCTGTGCAAAATTATGTCGGGACAAGTGTTTTATACGAATGGAAAAAAGACGGTAATTCAATTACAAATATTAATAATGAATTGATAATCAATCCAGTAAGTACGGATGATATTGGTGACTATTCGGTGATGGTAACGGTAGATGGATGTAGTGCCAATTCTGATACGATAGAAGTAGAAGTGTTTGACCAACCGACCGTTGCTATTGCAAATGTAGCTGCACAAACATGTGTAACAGGTACAGAAGAATTAGCCTTAACTGCACTGTTAGCAGGCGGAATGGCTCCATACACCTACGCATGGAGTGGTCCGAATGACTTTGTTTCTACCAACTCTATAGCAGAACTAACAAATATTACTAGTGCAAATAGTGGAACTTACACCCTTCAAATTTCTGATGTGAATGGCTGTACGAGTGATATTGCTAGTCAAGAAGTGGATATAACAGATGGCATTGATGAGCCAGTTATTACGGTCTCTAATACTATTTGCCAAGGAGAAGAAATCACACTAAGCGTTGCATCATTTACGGGGAACAATGTTACCTATACTTGGTCAACACCTAATAATACTACCACCGGAATCACAGGACAAAATACAAACATGATTAACATTAATCCGGTGGATAGTTTAACCCATCCCGGGACATATTCATTGGAAGTAACGGTAGACGGCTGTATGGCTGAATCCGATACTTTCCAATTGAATATATTGCCGGCCCCTGCGGTTAATCCAATGGTTCGTTTTACCAATGTTTGTGAAGGCGGCACGCTGGAATTAGCTGCCAATGCAGTGGATGCAGTCAGCTACGAATGGAGTGGACCGAATAACTTTTCAGCAACCGTTCCTAACCCAAGTATCAATAATATTACTATTGAAAATAATGGGCAATATGGAATTACAGTAACCAACTCAAGTGGCTGTCAAGCTATTGGATTTGTAACGGTGGATAGTATTGCGAAAGCTATTGAACTACCAACGATTACTAGCAATGGCCCTATTTGTGAAGGTGAAGATTTAGTTTTAAGCTCTAGTACTTCTGGGATTAATTTTGATTGGATTGGACCATTAGGCAGTAGCCAAACGACCTTAGAAAATAATACTGCTTTAAGCACCAATACAGGAAGCACGACGATTGCTGCTGGTAGTGACCCTTATTTAGCAGGAATGTGGTCGATTTTAGTGACAGACTCTTTAGGTTGTAAAGCGGAATCTGCCCCAATTGAGATTATCATTAATGAGATTCCTGTAGCTCAAGCTTTCAATAACGGGCCAATTTGTCCAGCTGCTTCCATTCAATTACAGGCAACAGCTATAGCTGTTGCTAGCTACGAATGGCGAGTTATCGGAGATACAACAATAGTGTCTACGGAGCAAAATCCAGCTTTTGCTAATATAAATGATACGACTCAATATGAATTAACGGTAATAGCCAATGGCTGTACCGCTCCTACAGATACAACGACAGTAATTGTTTGGGAAGCCCCTGTGACGACTCCTACAACGACTTATACATTGAATGATGATTGTGCCCCTTCAGATTTACAATTATTTGCCAATGAAACCCTCGGTTCAAGTGCCATTGACGCTTATCAATGGACAGGGCCAGACAACTTCATTTCAAGTTTACAAAATCCAATTATTGCCAATGCTGAAGCTGCCAATAATGGCACTTACAGCTTGGCGGTAACGGACGTAAATGGCTGCATGGCAACAGGTGCAACGGAAATCACGGTGATTACCAATCCTGCGGCAGTTCCCTTTATTACAGGAAATGGACCAAGTTGTGAAAATGGAAGAATTACTTTAGAAATTCCAGATTATAGCGGTTCATCGGTTAGTTACCAATGGCGAAAAAATGGCTTGGCATTAGCTAATAGTAATAATGCGCAATTTATAATTGACCCCGTAAGCGTATCCGATACAGGAAATTATACGGTAGAAGTGATGGTTGATAGTTGTGTTTTAAATAGTACAATTTATCGTTTAGATATTTACGAACAGCCTGATTTTACGTTAAATGAGGACTTAGGATTAGCTTGTGTGGATGGTATTACGGACCTAAGCTTCCAGCCAGAAAATATTACAGGCGCTCTACCATTACAATATAATTGGACTGGACCAAATGGGTTTGTTTCTACAGAAGACACGATTATTTTAAGTGATGTTAGCGAATTGGATGCAGGGGTTTATACCTTACAGATTACAGATGCTAATGGCTGTCAAAGCCCTTTAAAATCACTGACGGTTACTATTTCTGAAGGTATTGTTGAACCTATCATTAGCACTTCAGGTCCTGCATGTGATTTGGGAGAAATTACACTGAATGTTCCAGTTTATGAAGGAATTAATGTGACCTATACTTGGTCAACACCTAACGGTACGATTGCTGATATTAGTGGATTGAATAGCAATAGTATTACCATTAATCCGCTAGATTCAGCGATGCATGTTGGCGACTATTCAGTAATGATTGCAGTAGATGGATGTACCACTACTTCAGATGTTTTTGCTTTAACTGTATTACCGAGTCCAACTGTGAATCCAACGGTGAGTTTCACCAATGTTTGTGAAGGAGGTACTTTACAATTAACTGCTAATGCTACGGATGCAGTGACTTATGAGTGGGCTGGTCCCAATAACTTTACGTCAACTGTGCAAAATCCGAGTATCAATAATATTACTTTGGTTAATAATGGTCAGTATGGGGTGACGGTCACGAATTCAAGTGGCTGTTCTACCCTTGACTTTATTAGTGTAGACAGCATTACGACTGCTCAAGAATTACCTGTGATTACCAGTAATGCGCCAATTTGTGCAGGAACGGATTTGGTGCTAAGCACTAGTGCATTAGGTACTAAATTTGAATGGATTGGTCCTTTAGGGGCGAGTATTGCTACGCTGCAAGATAACGCTGAGTTAACGACTAGTGTAGATACGACGACTATTGCACAGGGGGCAATCCCTTATTTATCAGGTGCTTGGTCTGTCAGAGTAACGGACTCCGTGGGATGTATCGCGGAATCTGCCCCAATTGATATTATCATCCATGATATTCCAGTAGCAGAAGCATTTAATAATGGACCAATTTGTCCAAATAGTTCTGTCCAATTACTAGCTACTAGTAATGAGGAAGCAGCCACTAGATACGAATGGCGTAGAGTAGGAGAGACCTTGTTGCTTTCTACCCAACAAAATCCAATTTTTAATAACCTAACGGATACCACACAATATGAATTAACGGTCATTGTAGAGGGATGTGTGTCGCCAAAAGATACCACGACGGTTATTGTTTTGGAGAACCCCACCCTTGCTCCTTCTTCGAGCTATACTTTACAAACGGATTGTTCGCCAGCAGATTTACAATTAATGGCGAATGTGACGGCTGGAAGTGATACCACAATGAGCTATCAATGGACAGGACCGAATAACTTTAATTCAACCTTAGAAAATCCGATTATTTCTAATGCTTCAGCAATCCATAATGGAATTTATGTATTGACGGTTTTTGATGCATATGGTTGTACGGCTACAGGAGAGACGGAAGTAAATAATATCACCAACTCTGCCAATATTCCATTTATTTCAGCAGATGGACCGACTTGTGCCAATGAACGAGTGGTCTTAGCTACCTCCATTTATGAAGGGGTGGATGTGGTTTACTTATGGAGAAAAGACGGTGTACCAATTGCCAATAATGACAACCCTCAATTAATTTTCAATCCAGTAAGTCCTGATGATGCGGCTACTTATACGGTTCAGGTGAGTGTAGATAATTGTATTTTAAATAGTTCGGCTTACGAACTAGACATTTATAATCAACCTAGTTTTGACCTAAACGAGGATATTGAAGTAAACTGCACGAATGGTATAGAAGGCATTCAATTTCAACCTGAAAATATTACAGGTGTATTGCCTTTACAATATAGTTGGGTCGGACCAAATGGATTTATTTCTACGGAAGATACTATCCGATTAAATAATATTACCGAGCAAAATGCTGGAGTTTATACACTTCATATCACCGATGCCAATGGTTGTGTGAGTGCAACTAAATCGATGAACCTCACTATTTCTGATGGTTTAGAAGAACCAGTTTTAACGCAGTCTGGCATTACCTGCGAAGGTGGAGAAATTAAATTAACAATACCTATTTATAATGGTAGTTCGGTGTCCTACAGTTGGTATAAAGATGGTGTTTTATTAGCCAATAATAGCAATCAATTTTTAATCAATCCTGCTACTACTAATGATAATGGACGGTACAGTGTTTCTGTTATGGTGGATGGTTGTTTGACCAATTCTGATACCTTGGACTTACTTATTTATGAGCAACCAAGGGTAACTATTCAAGCTGTTGCGCCACAAAATTGTGTGACGGGTGCGGAGGAATTAGCATTGGTGGCTTTACCTAGTAATGGGGTTGCACCTTATACCTACGCATGGAGTGGTAGTGGATTTTTGGCAACGGATTCTATTGCGATGCTGACCAATATTTCTAGCGAAAATAGTGGTACTTATAGCTTGCAAATAACTGATGCCAATGGATGTGTGAGTGAAGTAGCGTCTACGAATGTAGATATTTCAGATGGTATCGAAGAGCCTATTTTGACTCAATCGGGTGTCACTTGTGAAGGCGGTGAAATTCTATTGGCTACGCAAATTTATACAGGAAATACCGTGAGGTATAACTGGTATAAAGATGGGGTTGCTTTAAATAATATTAACAATCAATTGATTATCAATCCTGCGACCACAGTAGATAATGGACGATATACGGTAACGGTAGAAGTGGATGGTTGTACGGCTAATTCAGATACTTTAGATGTGGAAATTTACGACCGACCAACGGTTACTTTATCCCCCGATATTACCCTAGACTGTACCAATGGATTGGCAGCATTCAAATTGTTCGCGACCAATATTACAGGGCTTGCACCTTTCCAATATGCTTGGAGAGGACCGAATAGATTTGAGGCTAATTCAGACACGATTTCGATTTTGAATACTTCGGTAAATAATGCAGGAATTTATACGTTAATTGTTACGGATGCCAATGGCTGTGAGTCCTTCGCACAATCCGTTTCTGTCAATATTTCTGAAGGTTTAGCCGAGCCTGTTATCCAATCGACAGGTATTACTTGCGAAGACGACCAAGTCACTTTGAGTGTACAAGCATATAGTGGCGTAAGTGTTGATTACGACTGGTATAAAGATGGCATATTAGTACCAAATAAAAATAATACCTTAATAATCAACCCAGTTAAACTGGAAGATATAGGAAAGTATACCTTGTCTGTATTGGTAGATGGCTGCACGGCTACTTCTGATACCTTTGACATGGGACTTTATGCGAAACCATTTACGGAGATTGCCTTCGTTGCACCAGAAGATTGTGCAAGTAATGATGACAACTTAGATTTAACGGCAATTATTACCGCAGGAAAAGCGCCGTTCCGCTATGAATGGCGAGGACCAGATAACTTCTTCTCTAGTGACTCGATTGCTACGGTAATAAATATTTCCAATGCTAATAGCGGCATTTATACTTTAGTTGTAACTGATGCCAATGGATGTGTGAGCGATATTACTTCTACGACAGTAGATATTACAGAAGGTTTATTAGAACCTGTCATCATGGCTAGCGACCCCGGTTGTCAAGGAGCATCTGTCTCCTTGAGTATTACGCCTTATGTTGGACAAAATGTGCAGTACAATTGGAGAACGCCAAATGGCGTGACAGCAGGTATTTCAGGTTTTAATACCAATGGTATTGTCATTAATCCATTGGATAGTAATATTCATCAGGGAGCTTATAGTATTGAAGTAATTTTGGATGCTTGTACGATTGCTTCTGATACCTTCTTTTTAAATACTATTCTACCTCCAACAACGAATCCAACAGCTTCGGCGAATACCATTTGTGAAGGTGGTTCTTTGAGATTGCAAGCTAATGCGACCAATACTAATAGCTATGAATGGGCTGGACCCAATGACTTTAGTGCTAATTTGCCAAATCCTTTAATTACCAACGTTACTACTTTAAATAATGGCGAATATATTGTAACCGTCACTAATTCAAGTGGTTGTACCGCAGTGGGCGTAGTCTTAGTGGATAGTATCATGACGAATACCCAAGAACCAAGTTTTACCTCGAATAGTCCTATTTGTGAGGGCGAAGATTTAGTTTTTGAATCTAGCTCCATTGGAACTACATTTGAGTGGATTGGGCCTAGAGGGTCTAGTGAAGAGACCTTAGACCTAACGGGTCTGACGACAACTGATGGACAAACCACAATTCCCCCCGGACACCCAGCTTATTTAGCAGGTAATTGGAAATTGCGTCTAACGGATATCGCAGGTTGTCAAGCAGAGTCACCACATTTAGAAATTATAATCAATCCAATTCCAACGGCACAGGCATTTAATGATGGCCCTGTCTGCCCAGATAGTGATGTACAATTAAGTGCAACTTCCTTTGACAATGCTATTTACGAATGGCGTATTGCAGGAGATACTACTATTATTTCGACTGAGCAAAACCCAATTATTAAAAATATAAAAGATAGTACCCGTTTTGAATTAACCGTCAGTGCCTTAGGTTGTGTGGCTGAACCAGCTACAACTTCCGTAATCGTTTGGCACGCCCCCGAAGTGACCCCTACGAACCTCTACACACTAAATAACGATTGCGCCCCTACTGACTTGCAGTTGTTGGCCAATGTAACCGCGGGCACTGACACTAGTTTTACTTTCTTATGGACAGGACCTAATGATTTTAGGTCGACGCTAGAAAACCCAACAATTCCTAATGCTACAGCAGTATATAACGGGACTTATACCTTGGTGTTGACAGACGGAAATGGCTGTATGACAACAGGTTCTACTGAAATTACGACTGTTTTAAATCCAGTTGCTATTCCATTTATTACGTCCAATGGCCCTGTTTGTACAGCTGAAAGAGTCGTTTTAGAAGTGAGCGAATACGCTGGTTCAAATGTTTTATATACTTGGGTAAAGGATGGCTTAGTGGTACAAAATAATAATAACCCTCGCTTGATTATTGATAATGCAACGGTTGCAAATACGGGCGACTATTATGTTTCGATTAATGTGGATGGTTGCACTTTAATCAGTTCAATGTACACCCTAGAAATTTATGAACAACCAACTGTGATAGTGGATGAAGTACCAGCAGTATTGTGTGCGATTGGTACGGAAGAAATTACTTTAGATGCTGCAGCGACAGGTGGGATTGCACCTTATACTTTTGAATGGACAGGTCCTAACAATTTCTTCTCTGTTTCTGAAGACCCTGTCTTAGTGAATGTGAACAGTACTATGGACGGTTCTTATACTGTTTTCGTGACGGATGCCAATGGTTGTCAATCGGATGCATTTACGGTAGTAGTAGATATTACAGAAAGTATTGCTGAACCTATTTTAACCACTAATGGGCCGATTTGTAGCGACGAAAGATTGGTCTTAACTACTCAATTGTATCAAGGCAATCAAGTGAGTTACGAATGGCTGAAAGATAATGTGGTGATAGGTGTTGGTTCGACGAATGAATGGACCGTTTTCCCTGTGGATACCAGTGATTCAGGACAATATCAAGTGAGAATCATCGTCAACGAATGTGAAAATATTTCTGATTCTGTAGCGGTTATTATTTATGATAAATTGACGGCAAGTCCTACTCACAATGGTGGACTTTGTGGAGATGATTTACAATTGTTTGCCAATGTCTTTAATTCTAATACCAATGCTACTTATCAATTTGAATGGACTGGACCTAATGGTTTTGTATCCAATGCTATTGACCCTGTCATTGCCAATCCGTCGGTGATTAACGAAGGTAGCTATAGCTTAAAAATAACAAATGAAAATGGTTGTACTTCTAATTTTGCTACGACGGAAGTTACTTTAATTTCTACCACTTTAGACCAACCATTTATTAACTATAACGGAGCGATTTGTGAAGGGGAACAATTGGTATTGTCGACCCTGCAATTAGCAGGCAGACAGGTGAACTACGAATGGGTAGGACCAAATAATTCTTCAACGACTAATGGCAATTATCCTAATAGTCCATTTTTAATCATTGATGGAGTAACTGCTGCTAATAGTGGAGATTATCAAGTAATTATTACGGCAGACAATTGTCAAACTTTGACTTCGGCAGTCGTTTCTGTGGCGATTAACACCATGCCTGAATTTGTATTAAATAATAGTGGGGTAGAGTGTGTCTTGCCAAATGATGATATCCAATTATTTGCTTTGCCAACTAACCCAATAGTAGCCTTGAAATATGAGTGGAGTGGACCAAATGGTTTCTCTTCTACGGACCAAAATCCAGTCTTGCCGAATGCGCAAAATGCATTGACAGGTACTTATACCGTCACCGTTACAAATGCAGGAGGTTGCCAAGTTAGCAAATCAACGGTGTTAGATATTTCGACGCTTCCAAATCGTCCGACTATCAGTACGCCAAATTCTATCTGTGAAGGTGAAAATTTAGTATTAACTGCCCCCATTTATCAAGGTGCAAATGTGAGTTATGAATGGATAGGCCCTAATGGTTCGACCCTCGATAACACGTATCCTGATAATCCAACTTTAAGCTTAGTTGGTGCAACGACTGTAGCGAATGGAGCTTATCAAGTGAGAGTAGTGGTAGATGGTTGTGCTTCTTTACTATCTGCACCATTTGCAGTGGATGTTAGTGCAAGTGTTACCGCAAATATTACGACTAATAGTATAGAATGTGTCGGCGTCAATAATACCTTAAATCTTACTGCTGAAATAAACGGTGGACAAGCTCCTTATGCTTACGAATGGGGCGGTCCTAATGGATTTAACTCTGCTGCTTCCGCTCCAACTTTGGCGAATTTAGGGGGGATAGAATCAGGAACTTATACCTTGAAAGTGATGGATGCTAGAGGTTGTGCTTCTAATGTAGCAGAGCAATTTATTAATGTCATGGCACAACCTGCTACTCCTGAGTTATTGCTTGGCGCAAATAATTTCTGTGAAGGAGAAGAATTGATAGTGTCGACTAATGGCTATCAAGGCGATTCGGTTACTTATCATTGGCAAATCAATGGAGATTCTTTAGAAAATTATACTACGCTAGTACCAACTTTATTATTGAATAATACCAGTGCTAATCAGAGTGGATTAGTGAGTGTAGCCATAGCCGTAGATGGTTGCCTTTCTCAAAATTCGACCGCTAGATTGTTGACAATCAATGAGATACCTGCCGCGCCGCAATTAGAGCCAATGATTGCTGCTTGTGAAGGTACCGAAATTCAATTGACGACTTCGACCATTTCGGAAGGCTATAATTGGCAAGGGCCGAATGGCTTCACTGCCAATGTGCAACAACCAATGATTATCGGCGATGCAATCTTGCAAAATACAGGAACCTATACTTTAAGTGTCCTTGAAAATGGGTGTGAATCAGCGAAAAGTAGCGTGGAAGTTAGGACGATTCCAAAGCCGAGCCGACCTAGTTTAGTAACAGAATCTCAAATCTGTTTTGGGGAGACGATTGAACTATCGGTAGACAATCCTGTGGCAGGTCTTAGTTACCAATGGATTGCTCCATCGGTATCTGTTGACCAATTTCCGAATAACCAAAATGCTTTGGTAGATACAGCGATTTGGACGAATACCGGCACTACTATTCTTACTGATATGGACAATCCGACACTTTATGAATCGGGTGATTATCAAGTGCGGGCAATTGGTGCAAATGGTTGTGCTTCTGACTTATCTTTAATTAAAAATATTCAAATTAACCCACTTCCGATAGTGCCTTTATTAGCGAATAGCGGACCGATATGTGAAGGCGAAGAAGTGGAGTTATTCTCCAATACGGTCCCCGGTGCAAAGTATGAATGGTATATCGTCAATACAGATATTGACCCTGCTAACTTTAGCCTGTTCTCTACGAGTGAAGCTCCTACTTTTAATGGCTTGACTGCTGGTACGCATCAGTTTTTTATGACGCTTACGCAAAATGGATGTACTGCTGCCGAAGGACAATTTACAGAAGTAGAGATTAGAGAAATTCCAGAAGTTAATATGCCATTAAACCAAGCGGGTTTATGTGAGGGCGATACCTTAAAATTAGATGCACCAACGATTACAGATGCAATCTACAGTTGGGAAGGACCAAACGGATTTATTTCCTACTTAGAAGACCCTGTTTTGGTCAATACCACCACGGATAATGAAGGCAGCTATCAGTTGACGGTTAGTAAAAATGGCTGTTCGGCAAATACGGTTAGTACACAAATTCAAATTAATCAACAACCCAATACCCCTACGGTTAGTCATAATAGCCCTGTTTGTGAAGGTACGCCTATACAGTTGACGGCTTCGAATGTCGAGGGCGGTGGCAATTTAGTATACGAATGGACGGGACCGAATGGCTTTAGTTCTAACCAACAAAATCCATTAATTGAAAATGCAGATACGCTCAATGCGGGTGAATATATGTTGAAAGTTGGGGTCGATGGCTGTTTCTCTTTACCATCTTCTCCAATTCCGTTGACTATCAAAGTCGCACCTGCACAGCCAGCCGTACGTGCGAATGCTTCGATTGCTGACCCACTCTGTGAAGGGGAAATTTTACAGTTAGAAACCGATTATAACCCTGCGGCAAGGTATCAATGGGTTGGACCAAATGGCTTTAGTTCTAATCTTTATAATCCGTTTATCAATGATATTACAACGGCTCAAAGTGGACAATATCAGTTAAGTATTATGGTGGATAATTGTCCATCGACTGTAGCGACGGTTGATGTTGGCATTCAGTCTAAACCAAATATTCCAATAGCAGGAAATGATAGCCCAATTTGTGAAGACACAGACCTACAGTTAAATGTTGCTAATGCGATTGATGGCGTGACTTACGAGTGGTTTAGAGCAGGCAATAATGAATTTGTCGGAGCAGGCGCACCATTAACCGTGGAAGGGGTAAATGCTTTAGACGCAGGTAATTATTATGTCGTAGCTTCTATCGGAAATTGTGCAACCAATGTTTATAATAATCAAGGTATTATTCCACAAGCATTTACGGCAGTAACTGTAGAAAATGCGGTACGTGAAGTGGCTTATGCTGGAGCTGAGATATATACTTGTGAACCAGAAGTGGAAATTTCCGCTATCGTTCCTGAAATAGCTATCGGGTCTTGGAGTGTATTGGAACCTACTAATACGGCTGCGATTATCAATCCTATCAATTCCCAAACCGTCGTTACCAACCTTGAAAGAGGCGTAACTCAATTAGTTTGGTCTTTAGACAATGGTGTTTGTGGGGTGGTTTCAAAAGATACTTTGTCCATTTCTTATAATGTGACACCTACGGCTATCAATGATACTTTCTCCATTGGTATGAATGAAGTGCTGGACTTAGGCTTGATTAGAAACGATGATTTGAAAGCTAATGACATTAATATTTACATCAACACGCCTTTACAATTAGGAGAAACCCAAAGAAATTTTGAAGATATTGAATTTGCCAATAACCTAGATACTTTATCGAGATTCACTTATTTCGCTGGCGAAAATGTCGTTGGAACAGAGGTATTCGAATATGAAATATGTAATAAAGAATGTCCTGATTTATGTTCTACGGCTACGGTTGTTATTAAAATTGGCGAAGACGTTGACTGTGAAGCACCGAACTTAGTAACCCCCAATAATGATGGTGACAATGATGCCTTTATTGTCCCTTGTTTGGCGAATCACCCTGGCAGTTCTATTACCATTTTTAACCGTTGGGGAGATGAAGTTTATCGCAGTGATAATTACCAAAATGATTGGGAAGGTACTTACCAAGGCGAGCAATTGCCAACAGGTACTTACTATTATTTATTAAAAGTGAATGATGCGTCGGGGACAGTCTTGAATGGTTACTTATTCTTACAAAGATAGCGAGGGGATAAGGTAATGAGGGAATAAGGTAATGAGGTACAGACCTCACAGCCTCATAACCTCATAACCTTATCAACCTCATAACCTTAAACTTATGAGAATTCTATTTACAATTTTAGCACTATTTGTATTGACAGTTGCGGGAAATGCTCAACAAGATGCGCAATACACCCAGTTTATGTTCAATAAAATCGCTTTTAATCCTGCCTATGCGGGTAGCCATAATGCACCCTGTTTGTCAGGGATTTATCGAACGCAGTGGGTGAATTTAGAGGGGGCGCCAGTCAGTCAAAATATCAATTTCCACATGCCGCTTTTTAATAATCGGGTAGGAATTGGTTTGAGTATTTATCATGATAAAATAGGACCGACGAATACTTGGAATTATGCCATGCAATATGCTTATCGAGTGAAAGTTGCTGGTGGTGATTTATCGTTTGGAGTGCAAGGACAAATTCGAGATTATCAGGTGGATTGGCGAGATGTAAAGTCTATTCATGCAGGCGATGCACTGTATGGATTTAGAGAAGATAGTAAGCTGATTCCTAATTTTGGTTTTGGTGTTTATTATGACCGAGAAAATTTTTACGCAGGGATTTCTATGCCTCGTTTATTGAATAATGATTTGACTTTTCAATATGATGGCAATATTCAAAATACGGACTTTTCTAGAGAGTCCAGACATTTCTTTGGAATGGCGGGCTTCATTTTGCCAACAAGTGAGGCTATTAAACTAAAACCTGCTGTTTTGGTCAAATATGCTCCTAACGCTCCTTTGGATATTGATTTGCATGGTAGCGTTATTTTCTATGATAGAATTAATGTCGGGGCGACCTATAGAGTCGGTGGTTTTCAAGGCAACGCAGGAGAGTCGATTGACTTTATCTTACAAATGGTTTTTACTGACAGATTAAAAGCAGGCATTGCCTACGATTATACTTTGTCAGATATCAGAACCTATCAGTCTGGAACTTATGAATTGATGCTAGAATATTGTTTACAATCTAAACAACGAGGTACGACGAATCCAAGGTTCTTTTAATTCGATTATTATTTTTCGTTTCAAAAGAGATAAAATATTGAAATTTTATCTGAGGCTTTAGATTTGTAGGAACTATTTCCCCCGCTGGCGGGGGCTAGGGGTGGAATTTTGAAAAAATAAGACATTCCACTCCCCCCGATTCCCGCCAACAGGCAGGGCTTTTAAGTTCTGTTTCATAAGAGGTGGAATGTTAAAGTTTTTTCCAATGATTTTAATTTGCACGGAACAATTCCACCTTCAAAGGGGGAAAAAATCGTGCACATTTAAAACATACTACCAAAACTTTAACCTGCCAGATAAGCAGGCATTTTTAAATTTGGAAAAACAGAACTTAACAGCCCTACGCTGACAGGGGAGAAAATACTACTTATTTAAATCCTTGTTGCTAAAATTTTGATATCGAAAAATTGGAAAATAACTATTAGTACTTGCTATCAGAATGGGTTGATACCTCTTCAGTTAAAAACACCATACAAATACAGCAAATATGCTTAAAAATATCATCCTCTCCATTTTGCTTTTAGGTCTAGGCACATCCGCCTTTGCCCAACAAAAAAAAGCAGAGCAAACTTATGAAGAGTTGGGCTATAAAGCAGCTATTCCATTCTTTGAAAATAAAGATGATTTATCGACAGAGGATTTGGTGAAGATAGCGACAGCTTATCGGCTAAATCATGATGTCACGAATACAGAATTATGGTATTCTCAGGTGGTTCAGAAAAGTGAGGAAGCGATTCACTTTTTGCATTATGCACAAGCTTTGCATAGTAATGAAAAATATGATTTGGCAAAAGATTTTTATCGAAAATACCAAACTAAAATGGGTGGTGCTGGTCCTGACCAACGAGGAACAGAACTAGCGGATGCTATCGAAGCGATACAAAATTTTAAACATACCAATGTGGTGTTAAAAAATGAATCTGCTATTAATACCAATAAATTAGAATTTAGTCCCGCCTATTATGAAAATGGGATTGTTTTTGTCTCGACGCTCGACCCTAAAAAACGAAAGAAAAATGGAAAATTAAAAGAAGAAAATGAAGATTTAGATTTGTGGATAAACGATAACTTTATGACGCTTTATTATGCGGATAAAAATGAAGAAAACGCATTAGATAATGTGGAAGTTTTTTCGGGTAATTTATCGACAAAATACCACGAAGGTCCTGTGACTTTTGATAAATCCGGTGAGCGCATTTTTTTTAGTAGAAACCAATATTTAAAAGGAAAGAAGCGCACGGATAAGAAGGGTATTATGAAAATGAATATCTATTCCGCCACAAAGTCTGGAAACGATTGGAATAATGTCAAAGAATTACCTTGGAATACCCAAGAACACGAAGAAGTACATCCGACTTTAACGGCAGATGGTAATCGCTTATATTTTTCCTCTAATCGACCTGGTGGTCAAGGTGGAATGGATTTGTATTTCTCTGATTTTCAGGGAGGTGAATGGGGGGAGCCAGTTAATTTAGGGAATAAAATTAATACCGCAGGTAACGAAATTTTTCCTTTTATTCATGAAGATGGAACCTTGTATTATGCGTCTGACGGATGGGGTGGTTTTGGTGGCTTAGATATTTTTTCTACCGAAAAAAACGATGGTAGTGAATGGCTTTCACCAACAAATATTGGAACGCCTTTTAATTCTTCTAAAGATGATTTTGGCTTTATTTTAAATATCACAGGTACAGAAGGCTATTTGACTTCTGCTAGAGATGGTGGTAATGGAAAAGACGATATTTATAGCTTTAATATGAAGGACAAAAATCAATTGACTAACCAAAAAATTAAAGCATCTATTTGTGTGTATGACCAAATGACAGACAAACGAATTGAAGGCGCAGAACTGTTTATCAAAAAAACAAAAAAGGGAACGTCTGAAAATCTTGATGAAGATTTTACCATGCGGTTAGTCGAAACGGAAATTGATAATGAATTTTTATTAAAATTAACCAAAGATATAGGTGCTTTAAAAGCAGAAGATTTACAAAAAATAACCAACGAAAGTGGACTTGTCAGGACTACATTAGACCCCGATGCGGATTATTTATTTATTGCTAAAAAAGGTGGCTATCAAATAGCACAATATCCATTGAAAACTAAATCTAAGAATGTCCAACAGCAAATAGATTTTTGTATTCCTTTGGCAAAAACGAGTTGCATGACCTTGGAAGGTAAGGCGCTTAATAGCAAATATGAAAGCTTGATTCCTAATGCCAAAATTACGCTAGTTAATCTTTGTACAGGAGAAGAAGAAACAACGATTTCTGATGCCAATGGTAATTATAATTTTCCGTGTTTGCCTTGCAAATGTGAGTTCTTATTGATTGGCGAAAAGCATTATTTTAAAACGGCTAAAGAAGAGGCGAATACCTTGGGCAATAATTGTGAAATTGGTGGTGTCCTTAAGCAAAATTTAGTATTTACCTTAGGTGAGGATGAACCCGTAGCATCAACCTTAGGTAACGGAAATAATGTTTTGCCTCAGCCATATGTGCAGCCACAGCCGATAGATTTGACCGTCGGAAATACCATTGAGTTGAAGAATATTTATTATGATTTTGATAAATATTATATTCGTTCAGGTTCGGCAGAGTCATTGGATTGGGTGGTGCAATTGATGCAAAAATACCCAACGCTAGTCCTTGAATTAACCTCTCACACAGATGCCAGAGGTTCTAAAAATTACAATAGATGGCTTTCTAGAAAAAGAGCTAATTCTGCGGTCAAATATATTACGAAGAGAGGTATTTCGCCGCTTCGATTAAAAGCAAGAGGATATGGAGAACGGCAAGTTAGAAACCATTGTGCGGATGGAGTAGATTGCACCGAAGAAGACCACCAATATAATCGGCGTACAGAGATTAGAGTCTTAGCTTTTGATAGAAAAGATGTGCTAGTTTATTATTTGGATAATGAACCAGAGAAGATTGATTATGCACCGATAAATCGACAATAACCCTAGTGCCAAGCGCTGCTTGGTGGAAGTAATTTAAAAACAAAAATGCTAAGCACCGCTTGGTTTTAAAGATATATTTCGAGTCTTTCGCAGCGGTCTAAGTTATGCCGCTGCTTTTTTATATGCCCAATGGAGCTGTATGGGAGTTACTTGATTCAGATTGAATTTTTTTTTGATAATCATTGGTTTGTACAAATTCAAAAGCTCGTTCCTCCATCCACCATACTTTTTCATTAAAAGAGCGGATAAAAGCACAATGCCCACCAGTTTCAGGTATTTCTAAATACAAATTAGGATTGGATTGTGCAGCTTGAATTGGATAACAATCTTCAGAAAGGAAAGAATCGTTTTTGGCTGCAATGATAAGCGTTGGAATCGTAATGTTTTCCAAATGTGGACGACAACTACTTTCTGTCCAATACGCTTCAACAGAAGCAAAACCATTTGCTGGAGCGGTAAAATGCGTATCAAAATAGATGAAATTACCAGACATAAAAAAGCCCTTATAGCTTTTGAGTGCTTCTTTATACTGCCGTTTTTTACGATTCGCTTTCCAATTTAAAGTCAACATAAACCATTTGACATAATGCCAGTTATACCAACAATTCATTCGTTCTTCACTTGCTTGCAAATCCATCGGGGAAGAGAAAGAAACAATAGATTTGATTTGTTTGGGTAATAAATGACTTTCCTCTCCAGCATATTTTAAGGCTAAATTTCCACCCAAACTAAATCCTATTAACACAATCTCTTCGTAATCATATTTATCAATAGCGTGTTCGACCGTCACCTTCACATCTTCACTTGCGCCCATGTGATAGCCTCGTAACAAGCGATTAGGCGCTCCACTACATCCTCGATAATTTAAACCTAAAGCATCCCATCCTTGGTCATTGAAATGCTTGATAGCTGCACGGGCATACATGCTTCGAGATTTTCCCTCTAACCCCGCCAATACAATAACCAATTTTTTGCTCCCTTTTTTCGACCAATCCAAATCCAAAAAATCCCCATCTGCTAGTTCCAATCGCTCCCGTTGAAATACCACCTGTGGAATCCACCGACGAATCAATGAAGCATAAATGGTGCTAATATGGGTATTTCGAAATAGCCATTTTTTTGGTTGAAAATGACTTTGGATGATTGGCAAAGGCTATTTTTTAGCGTCGAGCAAAATTGCTGCTATTACTAAAGCAGTTTAGGCGGGATATTGTTTAGATAATTGGATGTTTAATGTAGAAGAAATTGTCTTATCTGTCTTAAATAAACGATTATATCCCTAACTCCTCCATTTCCAACGCATAATCATACTGCAAATCCTCATGCAAAGTCGCAATCGCCTTCTTTATCAGCACTACCTGTCGGTCATAAATATTCCTAACCACGGTAACTCGCTTTAAGTAACTAGGCAACGTTTTCATTTTGACACAGAAGTACATCAACAATTCTACCTCCGTTTGCTTTTTCTTAGAATAGCGACAGTATTTTTTGATGTTTCGTAAAATTTTGCGGATAGTTTTTTTAGCGTAGAAAGTTCGAGAAGTATTAATGGTCTCAAACAATTCATCAATTTCCGCTTTGATACTCTTGATGTAACTAGCTTCATTGTCCACTTCGTAGAGTAGGTAGGTGAGGAGTTCTTTATTTTCTTTTTTGAACTTGGATAACCTAAGAACCAACTCCATTAACTCTTTTTCGGAACGGGTTTTAAGTTCTTTTTTTAGTTCGCTGACGGTTGCCGCTTTCATAAATTAGTTATTTTTATCAAAAGTAAAAGATTTTAAAATGACAATTCTAATTTTTCCTTTACTTTGCACCAATTAGTGACCAATAACTAATCAACTAAGGACTACCATATGACCAACGATAATTCCATCAGTCTTAATAAATTCATCAGCCAGACGGGCATTTGTTCCCGTAGAGCGGCAGATAAATGGATTGATGCAGGGAAGGTCAAAATTAATGGCATGGTAGCGAAAAAAGGTAATAGAGTAGGAGAGAATGATACGGTCACTATTGATGGAAAACCCTTAAAAAACAAACCCAAACAAGTTTATATTGCCCTCCATAAGCCACCAGGCATTACCTGTACCACCGATTTAAAAGACAAGACCAATATCATTGATTTTATTAATTATCCAAAGCGAATTTTTCCGATTGGTCGTTTAGACAAACCCTCTACAGGACTCATCCTATTAACCAATGATGGCGATATTGTAAATGATATTTTAAGAGTGGAGAATAACCACGAGAAAGAATATTTAGTCACGGTCAATCGCCCCATCACTCCTCAGTTCATCAAAAGAATGAGCAATGGCATTCCCATCTTAGGTACCAAAACCAAAAAATGTGTCGTCGAACGTCGTGGAAAAATGGGTTTTAAAATTATCCTCACTCAGGGCTTGAATCGGCAAATTCGCCGTATGTGTGAATTTTTAGATTACCGAGTCGTGACCTTGAAGCGAGTGCGCATTATGAATATTCATCTAGGCGATTTGAAAATGGGGCGCTGGCGAGATTTAACGGCTAAAGAATTTCAAGCGTTAACAGCTAATCTTCGTAAAAAATAATGGGATAATATGCTTATAAAACTGGCGTAAAAGAAAAATACAAATGGCAGTCCTCTTGCATAAAACACGTTTTTTCTTTGCTACCTTTGTCCTATTACTAGAGACAACAACAGTTATTGAGATGAATCAAATTGTTCAAACCGAATATGTAGAAGGAATTGCTCGCAACGATTCGTCGATTCTACAAAAAATCTACCAAGAGTCGCTTCCCGAAGTGGTTAAATACATCAAAAGCAATTCGGGTAACCTCGATGATGCTAAAGATATTTTCCAAGAAGCCATCCTCATTATTTACAATAAAGCCAAGCAAGAAACTTTAGAATTGACCACAAGTTTCCACGTCTATTTATTTAGTATTTGTAAAAACCTTTGGTTGAAAAAACTACGGAGTAAGAATAGCAAAGTATTGCCCTTGTCTACCACTTGGGGATTCAAAGTGGATGCGGATTATGAGGAACAATTTATCAAGAGTAGAAAGTGGAAGTTGTTTAATGCAAAATTTCAAAACTTAGCAGAAGAATGCCAAAAAGTACTCCAGATGCTATTCAATGGTAAGTCGGGTAAAGAAATTGCAAAGGCTATGGGCTATACCGAAGATTATGCCAAGCGAAAAAAATATAAGTGTAAATTGAGTTTTATAGAATTGGTCCGAAGGGACCCTGAATTTAAAGCTTTAGTTGCCTAATGGAGTTCCCACCAGAAATATACGAGCTAATCGAACAATACCTCAATGGGCAATTGCAGGGCGCAGCTTTGCAAAGTTTTGAAAAACGATTGAAGGAAGACACTGAGTTTGCTAAAGAAGTGGCCTTTCAACGAGAAATGCACAATCTTTTAGCGGAAACGCCCGAAAATGATTTGCGAAAGACCTTACAAATGCTCGGCGACCAATTTGTCGAACCGAAAGAGGAAGAAGACAAAGGATGGTTTTGGTGGCTATGGCCTGCAACAGGCGAAACCAATGTTTTAGATTGGCTCTTTGGACATCCTGCCAGACATTTGGCTTGGGTCGTACCACTTTTATTAATAGCAGGATGGTGGCAATTTAATCGGAATGGCTTAGATATTGAAGACCCGCCAATTGTCAGAACAGATACTTTAGACTATAATAAACGGATTGAAAGGGTAGATACGATGGAGACCTTAGCATCAGACCCTGACCCGCTACCACCGATAAAAGATACTATTGAAGCACCTAGACCTATCATTCCTAAAGGAACTTTAGAAAAGAACCCAACGCCTTTTGTCAAGCAAGACCGAAAAATTAACCCTGCCAAGGCAGAGGTGCCGCAGATTGTTCCTTATGTTGAAAGTGCTCCTACTATTGGGGATGATATGGCTAGTATTCCAGATTCTGACGGCCCTCCAAAAACTTATCCATTTTTTGAACCGCCAACTATTTATTGGGATGCTGATTTGGAGAAAATAGCCGCTAAATACTTTGACGCTAATATATATTTTGGACCTTCTAATGAACTAGATTCACTAGTGAAGGCAACCCAACAATCGGAGGATTATAAGATTAACATCTTAACTAGTCCTGAAGTAATTTATCTGGTAGAAAATACTTATCGGTCAGATACCCTTACTCAAAAGGTGCCACTAAAGCTGGTGATAGAAACGGATAGAAACTTATTTGAACAAGACCTGGTACTTTATGTCAAAGACAATTTAGGTAACCCTTACGGGCCTTTTCCTCTATTGGATAGCCTCCAATGGGAGGAGGAGAATAGATATATTGTTCAGACGCAAATTCCTCTATGGGATAATACCCCTCGGTTGGTCTATTACACCATTGAAAATTATGAAACTAAAACGTCTTACTTTGCGGATAAAGTAGTTGTTTTACCTAAAGATTCTCTCTTTAAAATAGAGGATTTTCCTTTTAAGGGGAGTATTATTAATCTGGCAGATCTTTCGCATAGACTGTTTGACCCCGATGCAATACCTGATTTTTTCGAGCCTAATACGAAGTTTGAAACAGCTATTGACAATAACCCGCAGTCGGCGGATTTTAAGATTATTATTCAGCCCGCTATCCCTGATACTATTCGTATTGCTGATAGTCTGTTAACCTATGATACAACTTTGTCTGATGCTGCACAGGCTATTAGAAGTGCTTATTTAGATAGCATCTTTACCCGCCAGCTTATAGTTCATTCATCCGAGAATTTATTTCAAGAAGGACTTAGTTACACAACATCTGATAATCTCAACTATCAAATTACTCAAAACTATGATAATGGTTTTGGTATAAAAAAGAAATATAGTGCTAATGTATATTTCTTAGATTTCATAATTGGTTATGATTCAGATTATCCCGAAGGACTTTACTACTATCAAATTTCTGCGGGGAGTAAAACCTTTACAGGAAAATATATTGTCTTACCTATAGCTACCGAAAATTAAACAACAGTAACCGTTGAAGTAACTACTTATTGGTCTAGCCTTTAAGTAGTTTAAGTATTAAAATAGATAATTAGAACACGTGAATATATTGTGTTTCGTACACTTAATTTTATTTAATATTTGTCATTTTATAATGTTTTAATTGCATGGCAGAATAATAATATTCTTGGCAGTGTAGTGGTATTGTTGGCAATTAGAATTTGTTTTTCATCACTATCTTTGTTATAAATTTAATATAAGAATTATTTCTCTCTAAATAATTTCTAAGCAAACTCTCATTACATCTTAATTTCTCTCGATACAAAGTATAACAACATAGTTGTGGCTAATTTCTAATGTCTTTTTTGAAATAAAGCAAACTATATCCCCATGATCATATCCTAAATTCGGATTTACAACTCACTCAACGAGCAGTAAGCCAACTTAACTATTTAAAAACCCCAAATTGACACTTAAACCTACTCCTTTGATTGTAGCCATTTTGGCTGCCCTTCTTTACGGTATCTATCAATCTGCTGTCAACCAGCTTTTGCTTTGTTGGCAGGTGCTTTTGTGATGCCCTCCACCACTTACTATGTTTTGAATAACCCGTAGGAGAAAGCCGAAAATCCTTAAAGAGTAGGCGTTCACAAAATCTTTAAACAATTATGCAAACTTTCTACCCTTTTTTGGTGGCTATGCGAAGTATAGTCTCCTTTGCTACGGGGCAAAATTATTCTAGAAATAATAAGGTCAACCTGATGGCCTTCCTCCATCAGCAGCACCCTATTACTCCTCCGTCAGAAGAGTATAGCCGAAGGGTTGCTTGAACTAAAAAGTAGAAGCGAACTTCGTAGAGTTTGATGATGGTACCGCTCACCTTACAGGTAGAGTTTCTGATAACACGGATAATAGTGGTGGATTCATCATTGATGTATGGTTTGAAGATGGAATGAACTGGGATGAATGGCAATCTCAATCTTTCACTACCTTCTATAAAGATGACTGTGGTACAGGAAACTTTGAAGATTGGACTTATTACATTCTAAGGTCTGGTTCGGCTACTATGACCGGGTATGGCAGATTAGACGGCTCGCAGTTTTCTTTAACGCATGCACCAGTTAATAAGCTTTTCGCTTACCAAGTAGGTGTCGGAGCTAGTAACGTTAACGGTAACTTCGGTAATGGTGGTTGGTTCATGGCAGCGGGAGAACTTGTGGTAGATGGAGAACGTTTCTCTAACTTGATGGTCACAGGTGATTTTGCTTTCGATGCAGACTGTTGTCCTACTTATGAATTAGAACGAACTTGGTCTGCTACAGACTGTTCGGGTAATACCTCTGAATTAGGAACACAGACGATTTCTTTTGCACGTCTTGACAGCATAGATGGTGGTCTCGTTGCCCCTCCTGCTAAAGATTTAGATTTAAATCCTGCTGCAGGTATTTTACAAGACAATGGATTTGAGAACACCGTAACGTTTGCTACTAGCATCGTCCCGAATCCAGCATCAGACGAAGCTTCCTTTAGCTATATACTGAATAAGCCAACGAATTTACAAATTGATATTATTGATACTAATGGAAATGTCATTCAGAAAGTTTTCTCAGGAACGGCAAGTGCTGACTTCAAGCATGTTCATCAAATCCAAACTGGATTTATGTCAAGCGGAGTCTACTTGATTAGAGTTGCTGCTGAAAAGGAAATGAATTTCACTAGATTGGTAGTCGTACACTAAGACTAACGCTTTATAATCAATTTACTAGAGTGCCCTCATCTGAGGGTGCTCTTTTTTTTGCCCTTTTAGGAGCTAGGACTTACTTTTTTTATTAGAAAGAGGTGCTGCTACAGAAATAAGGAGAACATCGCTCTTAAGTTCTGTTCTTCCAAATTTCCAAATGTTAATGTTCTGGTAGGATGCTTTAAATGTGCACGATGTTTTTCCCCCTTTGAAGGGATGCTTAGCTTTCTTTAGGAAAGAAAAAGATGAGGAAAAAAGGGGGATGTTTTTCGATAAATTCGAGGGTAACATCCCCCTAACCCCCTTCAAAGGGGGAATTGCTTCGTGCAAACTAAAATCTTAGGGAAAAAACTTTAACATTTTACCTCTTGTGAAACAGAACTTAACAGCTATGCCCGCTGGCGGGGTCTGGGGGGTGGAATAAGTCAAATTTAGTAAAATTCCACCCCCTAACCCTTTTGGCGCTGCTTTTTTGCTCCCAGCAAAAGCCATCCCAGAGCGGGGGAAATTGCATCCTGCAAATTAAAATAATTGGAAAAAGCTTTAACCTGCTATCCGGTAGACAGGCATTTTGCGGCTTGTGAATCAGAACTTAATCACCCTTAGAGGAGGGGATTTAATCTACTATATCTAACTTTCTCACCCTCCGAATTATCTTTCTCCTAATTTTTTATAAAATAATTTTAGCTCATAATTATTTGATAATCAATGTTTTACGACTTTTTAAATACCTTTTTAAAAATAATTAAAAAATAGAGGTCACTTTTTAAAGGCTCAGGGTATCTTCTTATAACTGCGCGTAAATAGTTTTTAATTAGTAAGGCAGCTAGACAAAAAAGCAGCTGATAAAATTAGGAACTATTGAACCGCAACTACTAAAATTTATAACGCTACTCGCGTTCTCTCTTATTATGTCAAAATTTAAAATCTTAATTTAAATTAGTCAGTATGAAAAAAATTTACTGTTATTATTTTACAGATGCTAGGTTGCTAGGTTGTGCTGTTGTTTTAGCAACGAGCAAAAAATAAGTTGGTTATTTGGAGATAAATATTTTTTGACAAGACTAGGCATTTTTTGATGGAATAGCATCGCTATTACTGAGAAAAATAACGACGTATTGACACAAAAGATTATCGGTGAAATGACTAAGTTATTATTTACTCGTCGCTTCGGACATCTCAATAGCACAACGCCGCAACTTTGATAGAAGGCTTTATGAGAATTGGTCAGAGGAATTAACCGATTTTACGGAAAAATAAACTTAAATCCGTACAAAAATCCGCTTCATCCGCCCAATCCGTACAACCTATCCTAAAGCGAAGCACCAACAAGCATCAAAACACAGTAAATCTAAATCAATGACCAGATTTTAAAATTTTACGACAACTTCTGAGACCTTTTATTTCATACCCGTTATCCTCAGAAGTCTTTCAAACACCATATTAATAACTATCAAGTCAGGCCATGAAGGTACCCGACATAATAGACTACTCTTTTGGTAGCCTGTCGGGTATCCCTTAACCATTAGTTTGACGACAAGAATATTCCGCCGATTGTTTAGGGAGTCGCCATCCCTAAACCCTGTCGGGCTATACGCTTAACTGAATGCATCAGGTGCACATGATGATTTGGGAACGGAAATGAATCGGTCTTGCCTCTCGGCGAGGTGGGACCACTAACTCATTTTTTTCAAAACATGTTCGGTGGCTGCCTTTATAGGTGCTACTCGACCCAAACCCCAATTATTATGTTTAACCCTATTAATTTTTTAGTTGAAGTAAATAACATTGAAAATGCAAATGCTTTTGGTAGTGCCGAAGGTAAGATGCCGAAGATTATTATTTTGGATGAAATTGTATTTTAATTTAATAATAGGTCGTTCATTTATATATGGACGACCTTATTTTTTCAATTTTATAATTTTTTTAATTTGTCTTTTAATCCAAGTTGGTGCTTGAATATTATTTTCATTTTCAAGAAGTTTTTTAACTTTATTCAAAGGAAATATAGCTTGACTGTGATATTTTGCTAAAACTCTTGACACTTGTACAAACCTTAAATAACTTTTTTTTGATGATTCTGAACGAAATTTTTCTCTTATTATCCATTTTTCAAATGAATCCAAGTAATTAAATAAATAGAATTGGTAAGAATTGTCACTAAGATATAGATCAAAATAAACTTGCACATTTAATAATTTTGAGATTAATTTGAAATATATTTCTTTTGGATTGTGATTTAATAAAATATTTAAGCATTCTTCATAATTCCCTTGATAATATTTCGTATTAGCTTTTGCCCATTTACTTCCATCTAGTTGAAATTGCTTATCTAACTTACTTGAATGAAATTTGATGAATTTTTCCGAATAGTTAAAATCTCCTTTATAGTTACTAGCTGAAATAATAGCTACGTAAAAATTGTGAGGTAACTTTCCTTTATCAATGAGAATTTTTGTTTTCACTCCTAATTTATATATTGGAAGTGTTTCTGGAATATCTATTTGTTTTTTCCTAATTAATAACACAGTGTCATTAATTAAAGAATACAAATGTACCTTCTGTTCCTTTTCATTCAATTCTCCATATCGCTCCAAAAACACTTCTCGCAACTCAAAATACTGCTCTAACATCGTCTCCTCCCGATGGCCAAACCGCATTTTGTATAATTCAACAGCCAAATGTTCTATCCCTTCACTGACCTTCATCCACACTTTTAATTCTTCTTCCACCTCATGATTCTCATTTTTTAAAATCCGATTTCTAAAAATCTTTTCATTGATAATTGCTGCCTTTTCTAATAAATATACCAAATCTAATTGCTCGCCCATTTTGACAATCGTCTGTCCGCCAGGCTGCATCCGTGGATTTTGATTTGGATGATGATAGATACGGCGATTTAAACGCAATAAATCAAGGTGGTCTTCCCAATCTTTGACTTCTTTTTCCTCCAATCGGGCGACTTCCTTATTGATGTCTCGGAAAAACCAATTTTCTAAATGTCGATTTTGGTACTCTTGGGTAAGGAGGTCTTTTTTAAGATTTTGATTATGTGCGAGGTTATTAAAAATCAAGAATTTTTCGGCAGCTAAAAAGCCTTCCGATAGCAGGTTATTCATGCGGCGGTCGCTGTATTTACCATTCGGGAGAATCTGTTGGAAGAGTTTGGTTTTAGTCAACTTGGAATAATCGAAATCAGGATGATGCTTTTGGACTTTTTCCAGTAGCCGAATTAGGTTTTTATTACTATTGGCCCACGGCGATTTTAGCCATAATTCAAATGATTTCAGCTCTGCGGAACTAAAAGTTCGGATTATTTGGAAAAATTTTGCGTCAAAAAGTGTCATATTTTTATGGTAGAGAAATTTTCCTAAAAATATGATTATTAATTATTTATGTCAAATTATGAATAAGAATAATTTTATTTTTTTGTGGTAAATAGCTCAAATAGTCTTTGGAGATAAGGTCCATAATCCTGCATCTTTGAATCAGAGAGAAATTAAGCCGAATGTCAACAACTAACTAAGAGCTAATTAACCCCAATTGTAACTGCTCAAACACGCTATATCTTTTTCTTATAACTCATTTTTTAAAACCCCATTGTGTTTGCTGAGGCGGTCTATTGCACTGTCTTGGAGTGGCACCCCCATGCCCAAAACACAAAACTAAAATCTAATTTATTATGAATTTTTTTTTTGCTAGAAAGAATGGTTGTTTTGCTGCTATTGTTGTGAAAAGAATTATTATTGAGGATTATGGAAATGTATAAATAGTATAATCTCCAAGTCTCTTTTAAGTTAGAGACTTGGAAGACTGCTTCATTTTCTCTATTCTATTTATGAACCAACTTTGACAGGTAATAGGTTTGGTATTTTTAATTTCTAATTGTAATTGATTTAACACTAAATAGCTTGTGTTGCCTTCAATAAAGAGTTTACCTAATTGTTTTAGATAATAGATGAAATTTTGATTCGACTTTATCCTATTTTCATTTAAGTCATTTGTTCTATATAAATACTTAGTAAATGACTCTAAACTGCCTAGATATAAGTCATAGTAACTGTCATCTTTTAATAATATTTCAAAGTATGCTCTAATGATTAATGTTCTTGATATTATATTTAAAATAGATAATGATGGTTTAAAGTCAAGTAACAAGTTAGTTACTTTATCATATTGATGTTCATGAAAAGCTATGTAGGCTTTAGCCATTGCCATTATCTCATTTTTATTGTTGGGCGAGATATATTGATTATATTTATTGATAAACGCTTTAACCCAATCTATTCTATTGCATAGAATCCCTGATGTTACTGCATTGAGAAACGATGAGCCAATAATCTTTCCATCTACTAAAATTAATTCTTTTTTTATCCCAAATTCATATAAATCTAAATGCTCGAAACCAAAATTGGATTGACCATTCCTGATTGCTGCCAAACAAAAATTATTTAAGACCCTAAAAATGGAAGTTTTTAATGGACTAGCTATGTGTCCGCTGTTTGCGAAAAAGTACTTTTTTAATTCATAAAAATCTTTTTCTTGGTTTGATTCTATAACCTGTAATAGCAAAAAATAAAAATAAATACTCGGATTGTCTTTTTTTGTGCCCGCTAAGGTTTTAACTTCATTTAATAGCGGGATATCATAACTTTCATTGAAAATCTTTTCTCTACTCTTCATTTCCACCACCAATAACAACTTTGCATTCAAATAGTAATTGTCTAAATGTTCTGCCATGGCATTCAATGCAGTTATTTCTATTGCTCTTTTATTTGTATTGGGATGAAAATAGAAATCATACAATATATCATAAGACCGCTGAAAATTAGTGGCATTGGTTTTTACCTTAGAGATGGCTAATAAATCATGCGTTTCCTTTTCAAATAAATCATACATATCCCGTTCTCGATAGCTTTGCGCCAAGAACTTTCGTCTTTGAAAAGTATCTGCCTTAAAGGCTAAATGTGTGTAATATTCTTCTGTTAACCTAGTTAATTCAGAAATCAGATTGGCAAATTGTTGGTAACTATATTTCTTATTTGGATAAAGCTTGGCGTGTACTTTTTCTTTCACCAATTTAGGAGAATCAAAGGTAGGATAATACTTTTTCAGTAGCTTATATAAAGCGATGACTCTAGTGTTGGTATTGAACACGGGGGATTGAAGAAAACGTTGGAATCCCTTGAATTCGACCGCATCTAATTTTTTTAATAAACTCAGGACTTTTGTTTGCAGCAAGTTCTACTTATTTCTACATTTTTAAATGTGTGAGTAACGAGCAGAAAATAATAACTATGAGATGATTAAGATATTCTTTACTCGTTACTTAGAGCGTGCGTTTATTTTAAATTGGTAGAGCTTTTGGATTAAGATTTTAAAGATACAAAAAAATAATATCACAAAATCATTTTTTTTAAGTGTATTTAAATCTCTTTTTCATAAGT
>CALJVJ010000262.1 GCA_937974625.1 uncultured Saprospiraceae bacterium | reverse complement strand
AGAACAGAGAAATTTATTAAAGTTGACTAATCAGCCTTAATTGATATAAAAAAGGTTCGGTAGCAATTGCTATCGAACCTTTTTTTGTTTACGGATTCTCGTAAAGAGAAATCTAAACTATAGGGTAATTTTCATTAAATCTCTTTTCTCATTTTTATAATAATGGTAGAATAAGTTCACTAATATTTTAATTAATATCTAAAGTATCTTTCTACCCACAAAGCCAAATTTACTACTCACCACTATTTATCTAAGCCATCGCCAATAACTCCTTGGCATTCTCAATAGCTGAATCTGAAGGCGGATTTGTACTCAACATCGTTGCAATCGCTCTTACTCTTTCCACCTTGTCTAAAGCTCTTACTTTAGTTTTCGTGCGTTGTCCATCGACTCTTTTATACACAAAATAATGTGCATCTGCTTTAGACGCGACTTGTGGGGAATGGGTAATAACTACCACTTGGTGTTCATTACTTAATTTACGCAATATTCTGCCCATTTTTAAAGCCACATCCCCAGAAACCCCTGCATCGATTTCGTCAAAAATTAGCGTTGGCAATGGTATAGCACTCGCTACTAAAGACTTGATACACAAGGTTAAACGAGATAATTCACCACCTGAGGCGACTTGTTTGATAGATAAAAATCGACTGCCTTTATTGGGGGCAAATAAAAATTCTACTATATCGGCACCAGTTGATAATAATTCCTCCGATGGGGTAATGGCTACTTGCAGTCGAGCATGTTCCATTGACAACAATGCCAGTTGGCCATGTACTAGTTTTAAAAATCCATCGACTACTGCTTTTCGACGTTTGGTTAACCGAGTCGCAAATTTTCGTAGTGCTAACTCTGCTTTTGTTATAGCATTTTCTAAATCGATAATTTCATTCGATAAATCTCCAAAAGTGGTTAACTGTTGGGTAATATTTGCTTGAATACCTAATAGACCTTCAATACTATTAACCCCATGTTTTTTCTGCAACCGATAGATTAAATCCAATCTACTTTGAACCTCTGCTGCTCTTTCTGGATTGTGCTCGGTGTCACCTGCAATTTTTTCAAACTCATTTGATAATTCTCCTAACTCTAAAACCAATCCATCATATTTTTCTATGAGCGGTGCTAATCCACTATGAAATTTACTAACTTGATTTAGCGATAATCCTAAAGTTTCCAATTGACTTAAAATAGATTGTTCACTATCAGAAAGATGTCTAAATGCACCTGCTAATTTTGATTTTATTTCTTCTGCATTAGAGAGTGTAGACAGCTCTTTTTCTAATAATTCTTGCTCGTTATCTTCCAACTCGGCTGCATTGAATTCTTTTAATTGAAAATTTAGGAAATCCGTTTCTTTAGCGGAGGTCTCATTTTGATGAATTAATTTTTTTAACCTCCTTTGATTGCTTTGGTAGGATTTAAACAACTTTTGGTATTGCGCTAATATATCTCCATTATCTGCTAATGCATCCACCATTCTCAGTTGAAAAGAAACATCATTAATGTCTTGCGTATCAAACTGTTGGTGTAAATCAATTAGACTGCCACTTAATTGTTGCAATAATTTTAAATTAACAGGAGTATCATTGACAAATGCTCTTGTTTTTCCAGAAGGTGTAATTTCTCTCCTTACTACTGTTTCATCCTCATAATCAATGTCGTTCGCCTCAAAAAAAGCTTTTAATCCTTGGTATCGGCCAACAGAAAAATTGGCTTCTATAACGCATTTTTTATCTACGTCATACAAGGCTTTGGTATCTGCCCGTTTACCCATAATCAAGCCTAAGGCTCCTAATAAGATAGATTTTCCTGCCCCCGTTTCTCCTGTAATGATAGTTAAGCCTTTAGAGAATTGAATTTCTAATTCTTCAATAATGGCGTAGTTTTTTATTTGGAGCGTTTTTATCATTGGTGTAGATAGTGTATTAACTGGTTTAATTTGTTTATTAGGTTAAACCAATTAAGATTTGTGATGTTATAGTCAAAATCGTTTTCTCTTGTATGTATTTCAAGGGTAAAGTTAGTGCAAGTCTTGGAATTTAAAGTTCTTTTTTAGGAAAAATTTAGCCGTGCATATTCTTTGAACCCAGCAATTCTGGGCAATAATACTATGAAATTCTATATTTTACAATTTTTTGTTTTAAAAACTGAAATTTTAAAAATTATCTATTTATTCTTTTCAAAAGCATTAAATTACTTATCTTTGCAAAAGCAAACAAATTGAACAAACTACTGTAAAGCAAAACTTACATTAAAAAATTCTTTTATTAGAATACGGAATTCACAATATCTCGACCTCAAAATCAAGATATCAAATGTTCAACTTGCTAATTAAAACTACACAATTCAAACGCAGTAAATCTGCTTTCTGGCTAGCCCTTTGGTGCGTGACCTTACAATGCACCGCCAATGCTCCAGCCACTCAACAACCAGTGGAAGAGATTGCTCTGGCAACACTCGATTCATTCACTATTGTTGAAGAAAAACTTCATACAAGAAACCGGACAGGTAGGGCAAAATATGCCGAAAAATTACCGCTTACCTACAATAAGACCAACCTTGCTACCTTTACTTTACCTCATATTAGTCAAAAACTAACCTTTGCACTAGAACAGCAACTGACTTTATTGAAGCGAAGGAAACAGAATTATGCCCAAAATTTTGATAATATTTCTTTGACCTTAACGGATTTGGAGACCACGATAGAACTATTATTATTATGGCAACAAACTTTTCCACAAGGATTGGAAGAACACCTCAATGCCTATCAGCTAAAAGGTAAAGATGGTAAAGGAAATGTGAAATTCACTGGCTATTTTACACCTGAATTAAAAGTGAGTAAAGAAAAAGTAGGTGCTTATGTCCATCCAATTTATGCCTTTCCAGACAATTGGGAAGGGGGACTTCCTACCCGCCAAGAAATTGATGGACAAGGCGTCTTAGAAGGAATGGGTTTAGAAATAGCCTATACTCAACGTTTAGAAGATATTTACTATATGCAGCTTCAAGGTTCAGGTTTAGTTAAATATCCAAGTGGAGAAAATGCTTACTTAGGATTTGCTGGCTCTAATCGACATCCATATAGTAGTATTGGCAAACACATCAAAAATAATGAAGCTATCCCTTTGAAAAATATTTCTATGAAAGGGATTAAAAACTACTTTAAATACAATCCTGATAAAATAGAGCCTGTTTTATTTACCAATCCTTCTTATGTTTTCTTTGAAGAGTCTCATAAAAAACCTTTAGGTGCTGGTCATGTACCTTTGACGGAAGATTATTCTATCGCGGTTGATACCCGCCATTTACCTTTAGGTAGTTGTTTATTGGCTGCATTGCCTGTTATAGACCAAAACGGTGAATTTTCGCACCATGAATACAAGTTTATGATGGCACAAGATGTTGGAGGTGCTATTCGTGGGAATGGTCATGTTGATGTATATTGTGGAGTTGGGGAAGAAGGACAACGTAAAGCTTCTGCCTTACACCATTATGGCCAATTATGGCTATTGTTACCTAAACCTTCGAATGAAATTGGACCGGTATTTTCAGATGGTGCTTGGGCGGAAAAATAGTTGTTAAAATATATCGAAAAATAAAAACTATAAAGTAGCTTGTGTTTTTTTAATAGTGAAATTGTTTAAGGTTTTGTTAGAAGACTGATTGTAAATGCTTGGAAATCTAGATGAAGCTCCTTTATTTTTTCGTAGCCAAAACTACGTAAAACATAAATAGCTATGAGTTCGCAAAGCGAATGAACCGCATACGGACGGGAGGCTGATTTTCAATGACTTGCAAGCAGGCCATCAGAATAACTTTAAACAACTTCAGTAAAAACTAATTAAATAAAACATGAAAATTTACTTACCCTTCTTTTTAGCCTTATTCTTTATGAATTGTGCGACGATGGCACAAGATAAACTTACGAAAACTGAGGAAGTTATTACGGAGGTTATACCTGCTGCCGCTGAAGTTGCTCCCGGTATTGTTCTCCCTTATCATCAAATTCCGGATTATCCCGAAAAAATAACTGCTGGAACGACTATTGGTCGAACACTTGATGGTTTAGGTTACCGCTATTACTGGGCTACTGAAGGACTAACTGAAAAAGATTTAGCTTTTGAGCCTGGTAATGAAGGCAGACCTGCCAAAGATGTTTTAGACCACTTACATGGCCTTTCTTCGATGATTTTGAATACTGCTAAAAAACTACCTAATGTTCGTCCTCGACCTGAATTAAACCTGACTTGGACCGAAAAAAGAGTGGCTACTTTACAAAATATCAAAGCAGCTAGTGATATTTTTAAAGTTAGTTCTGATGAGGAAATAGCTGATTTTAAAATTATCTTTAAAAGAGGAGAAGCAGAAAATGCAGTTCCTGTTTGGCATCTTTTTAATGGACCTATTGATGATGCTATTTCCCATGTGGGACAAATTACTTCCTATCGCCGTTCTGCTGGAAATCCAATCAATCCTTTTGTTAATGTTTTTATGGGTAAAACCAAAGAGTAGGGTCCTACAATTGTTTGAAATTGATGAAGACCATTATTTTCTGTATTTTACTTTTGCAACTTATGCATTATGAAAAAACAGACCTTTTATTTCCTTTTTGTTTTTTTATTTTTTTCTTGTAAAAAAGATAAATTTGAGTCGATTATTTCTACGGAGCTAAGCGCTTATATCGATGATTTTATTGCTGAAGGAGAAAAACGTGGCGTGACACTTTCCAAAGAAAGATTAGAAGCTTTTTTAATTGCAGAATTAAGTTTAGAAAGAGAGGATAATGTTTGTGGCTTAGGTTGGTCAAATTATAATAACCAAGAATCACAACGGATTGAAATTCTAAACAATGAATTTTGTTGGGAAAATCGAACAGATGGAGAGCGAGAAAATTTAATTTTTCATGAATTAGGACATGCCCTTTTAACAAGAGACCATCTGAATACTACTTTCCCTAATGGAATCTCAAAATCAATCATGTGCTCAGGAACAGATGGATTTTGTAGTAATTTCAATGTTTACTATGATAATGAAGTACTAAAAGGCTATTATTTGGATGAATTATTTGATGTAAATACACCCGAACCTGCCTTTACACAGCGGACAAATTTTGTCAGAAGGGTCTTTGAAGACCATTTTGAAGAAGGAATTATAGATTGGGAAGAATTTATAGAGGGCGACCCAAATATATTTGAAGTAAGCCTAGACTCTACCGAAAATGAAATTAGAAAAGGTGCCTACGCCCTGAAGATAGAAGTAAAACAAAGTGTTATTGATGAAGGCAATTTGATTTTTGTTAAAAGGTTTGAATTAGGAGCTATCAAAGAATGTTCAAGCTTAATCTTTAAAGCAGACATACGGACAGAAGGGGAATTGGATGGCACGCTAAGTCAAGCACTGAGCTTGAGAGAACGATTGTCCGACAATACCCTAAATCGCTTTTATTTAAACAGTCAGCCTATATTAGAAGGCCAGAAAACTAACACCCTTTTAAAAGATTATGCTTTAGAAATGTATTGTGTTACAACAAGAACCAATGTTGTTTCTGTTTCTTTCTCCATTAAATCAAAATTACCTGTCACCATTTATATAGATAATATTCGAGTGGAGTTGGTAGAGTAATTGGCTACCCATAAGTACGTTTTTAATGCTCCTATTCCTACGCCCAAACATAAACTTAATTATGAAAAATTCTTTTGCCCTTTTTTTCCTTTTTTGTTTTTTGGTGAATGCCCTACTGGCTCAAAATGCCACTATTTCTTTTGAAATTACGGACCAATCGACAAAAACATTAACTCCAGCAAAATTAGTTATTCTCCAAGGAGATAAACCATTTTCGCATGATTTGCCCTCTACTGATGACCTAGCATGTCGAGGACACACTATCTATTCTCGAACAGGAAAAGGAACGTTTGAATTACCTGCTGGCGAATATGAAATTTGGTTTGGGAAAGGAATGGAATATAGTGTAGAGGTGCAAAAAGTGGTCTTTGATAACGGCCAAAAAGCTACGTTAAAAGCTACGCTAAAAAGGGAATTAAACCCTATCGGATTTGTAGGAGGAGATATGCATTTACATACTTATACCTTTTCTGGACATGGCGATGCCACTGTGGAAGAACGACTGATTTCTTGTGTCGCCGAAGGCTTAGAATGGGCGGTGGCAACCGACCATAATGCTATTTTAGATTACCAGCCATATATGAAAAAACTGGGTTTAGAAAAGTATATGGCAACCGCCGTTGGCAACGAAGTCAGTACGCCAATAGGGCATTTTAACACCTATCCATTAGATGGCAATATGCCTAAAGTCAATTCAAAAATAACGGATGGCAAAACCTTATATGAAACCATTAGAAAGGAAGGTTTGCCTAACACAATCATCCAAATCAATCACCCACGGTGGGTAGCTTCTGACTTTTTTAATACCAAAGGTTTAGACCCTTTTTATGGAAAATCCAAGCACCCTGAATGGGATTGGAATTTTGATGCTTTTGAGGTCTTAAATGAGAATTTTGGGATTGGTTGGCGAGATGCTCCAGACAATAAGTTTTCGGTCAAACAGGATTGGTTTAATATGCTGAATCAAGGCATAAAAAAGACAGGATTGGGTAATTCTGATAGCCATTCTGTGATTGCTCAAATTGCTGGGGTTCCACGAAATTATATCAAAAGTTCGACGGATATTCCATCAGAGATTACCAATGAGGAAATGTCTCAAAGTGTTAAAAGTCAACAAGTTAGTGTCGCAAGAGGCTTGTTTGTAAACGTAACTACCAAAAGTGGAAAAGGAGTAGGCTCAACCGTTAATTTAGACAGAGAGGACCCAACTTTGACCTTAAATTTAGAAGTGCAAGCACCTTCTTGGATAACTTGCCATAAAGCGGAGTTAATAGAAAATGGACAAGTCATTCAAACTTTTGATATTCCAGAAAGTCAAGAAGCAATTCGGTTGACTAAAACAGTTACTTTAAAGCCTGGAAAAGATAGTTGGTATGTACTAATAGCCTACGGAGATAAGCCTATGGCGCCGATGGTGCAGGGCTTAGAAAAACCAGTTTTGCCGCTTGGTTTTACCAATCCGATTTGGGTAGATGTAGATGGTGATAACCAATTTACTTCCCTTTTTGACCATGCAGACAATTTGGTGCAAAACGATGAGGCGAATGTAACAGTTTTAGTTGAAACCATGACTAAAGACCCTGCTTTAGTTTATCCAATTTTGTATCATTTATTTAATTCGAAAGGTGATTTAGCTACAGACGTAGTTGCCAAATTTTTGAAGCATGCAACTACTCGACAAAAACAATTGATTTATCGAGAATTGTCCAAACAAGATTCAGAAATTGCCAAAAATATCCTGAAGAGTCAAAAACGACAAAGACTGAATCCTTTAGAGGAAGTAGTGCTTAATTATTATACCGAATTTCCATTGTATGAAAACAAAATCCAACGTTTTAAAAAGGAAGAAGCCTCGACGCTCGATGAGCAACTCAACTATTTAGAGGATATTTTTCGTTTTAATTATGCTGGTGCAACTGAAAAATGGTTGAAAATTGCGTGCGCAAATGGTATTAGAAACCCTACAAATCACGATTGGACAAGCGCAGCAATTCCAACTAGCGGTGTTTTTGAAATTGGGAAACTATTGCAAAAGGAAACGGATAAATTTCTCTATATCCATTATCCTTTATTTGCTAGAATGGACACAACTATCACTTTTTATATAAACACTAATACCAATATTAGAATCAATCGAGGTGCTAAAATTTTACGGTCTGTTTCTGCCAACAGTCGGTTTCCTTTAGGTGCTAAACTTGTGAAAGTAGCCATGCTAAAAGGCGAAAATGATATATTATTTCGACTAGATAATAAAAAAGAGGCTTACATCAGTTTACAAGAAATAAATCCAGATAAATTACTAGATGAAAGTTTAAAAGACAACAAAACAATTGAACATTTAGCCATTGATAAAAAGGTTAATTATTTGGTAGAATATTCGCCAAAATATCATGGTCATGGTATTTCTTTAACGGATGGATTTAGAGGAACGACGGATTTTTATAGCCAATTGTGGCAAGGTTGGAATGGCGAAAATGCAGAATTTGTGGTTGATTTAGAAAAAACGGAGACGATTCATCGAGTATCTTTAGGTATGTTGATTGACCAAAAATCTTGGATTTTTTCACCTGCTTCGGTTGAAATTTCTTTTTCTAATGATGGGATAAATTTCACCAATCATACTATCCAAAATTTGGATGCCGTACTAAAGCAAGAGGATTCAGCAATAAAGGATTTAGTTATGGAAATTGATAGTATTACAGCTAGGTATGTGAAGGTGGTCGCTAAAAAAATGGATGGCTTGCCCGAATGGCATGCTGGGAAGGGGAGTGATGCTTGGATTGTTTTGGATGAAGTGATTATTGAATAGGATTGCTTTTTAAAACTGAGAAAACCTATATTTTTCCCTTTAAATAATAGGATTCTTTTGCTCCTATTCCTTTAACTTGAATGATTCCATTAAAAGAAATTTTATACTCATTTTGTAGTAATGCTGTCATTTCTTTGGTAATATGGACTTTTCCTATTGCTCCTTGTGATTCAAATCTACTAGCTATGTTGACGGTAGACCCCCAAAGGTCATAGGAGAATTTACTTTTGCCTATTACTCCTGCAATTACACTTCCTGTATGCATGCCTATGCGAATCTGGAGCTTGTGCTTATGATAAAATTGCGCTTTAACCAGTTTATTTATTTCTAATACAAAATTTGCTGCATTGATGTGATGCTGAGCGTTTTGATTGGGTAATCCTGAGACCGCCATGTATTCATCTCCGATGGTTTTGATTTTTTCAATTTGATGTTTTTTGGCTACTAAATCAAATGAACTGAACAGATTATCTAGCATATAGACTAAATCTTTAGGCGCCATATTATCTGCAAATTGGTTAAAGTTGGCTATATCGATGAAGATAACCGTTACAGACTTAAAATTTTCCACAATAGAAGATTGGGAGCCTTTTAATTTATTGGCAATTGTTGCTGGAAAAATTTTCAATAAAAGTTTATCTGATTTACCCCTCTCCGATTTTAAGTTGGTTTGTAAAGATGAGTTCTCATTGAAGTAAATATAAGACATGGTCAAGGCTGCTAATGAGAAATTAATCAATAAAATAAAGTTAGTATAATCCATTATGGTTGCACTAACTTTTACATAGGGACCATTAACTTTTGCCCAATATAAAAAAAATAGAAAATGAACAGTTATGAAAATCAGATACCTGATGTATATTCCTTTTTCTTTGGATGAAAAACTTAAAATCATTCCAATAGGAACGAAAATTATACCTGTAATACAAATACAGTCTATGCCTGTGATTATTGTTGGACTAGTCAACACCATCATAGAAGTCAGAATCATTAAAAATCTATACCATTTGAAATTCAATTTTCCAGCGCTTGAAGCTAAATAGATTATGATATATGTCGTTATATAGATTAATAAGGAATAAACAATAGGTAGGTTGTCAAATTTTTTATGAAAATATATCCAAGGCAGAAGAGTGATTGGTAAAAAGAGATTGATTACATAGAGCACAAAAAGATTCCGTTTTTGCTCTTCATCAAAGTAAGCATACTTTTTATTTATGACGTTTTTTAAATAGGAGTCAATCATGCTTTTATTAAATTCTTACAAAGGAATGAGCAGACTAATGCTTTTTTCCCAAGGGGTTGTTTTTAACTTTCTAAAAAATAAGACTTTTGTTTTCCTACTCCATTAATATAGATTTCTCCATTAGAAAAAACATTGAAATCATTGCATAGTAAGTTTTTCATTTCCTTAGAGATATGAATTTTTCCTATTGCTCCTAAGGCTTCAAAATTGTTGGCCAAATTCACAGTTGAGCCCCAAAGGTCATAGGAAAATTTACTTTTTCCGATAATTCCTGCAATGACACTTCCTGTATGCATACCCATTCTTATCTGAAGCCGGTATTTAGCATAAAATTGTTCTTTTACTAATCGGTTAACTTCCAAAACAAATTTAGCCGCATTGATATGATGATTGGCATTTTGATTAGGTAGTCCAGAAACGGCCAAATATGCATCTCCAATGGTTTTGATTTTTTCAATTTGGTATTTGTTGGCAACTGTGTCAAATGCGCTAAATAGCTCGTCCAACATGTAGACTAAGTCCTTAGGAGGCATAGTATCTGCAAACTGGGTAAAGTTGGCGATATCAATAAAGATTACGGTTACTTTTTTAAAATTATCAACAATGGATTCTTCAGAATTTTTTAGCCTATTGGCAATTGATTCAGGGAAAATTTTTAGTAAAAGTTTTTCTGATTTTACTTTTTCTACTTGTAAATTGGTTTGTATTAATGAATTTTCATTGAAAAAGATATAAGAAATAACCAATGCCGAAAAAACAAAATTTACTGCCAACACCATATTGATTTCTTTCATTACCTCTGTGCTGACTTTAACGAAAGGTTCCTGCGTACTTATCCAAAAAATGAAAAAAGAAAAATAGCAGGTGATGAAGCCTAAATACTTAAGATAAGTGTTCTTTTCCTGCGAAGAAAAGCATAAAATCATCCCTATCGGCACGAAAATTAGACCAACTAAACATATACAATCCTTTCCCATAACAAAGGTTGGGATGGTTAACATTGCCATAGAAGTAAGCACCATTAGAAATCTATACCATTTAAAGTTCAATATTCCTTTTGTAGAACCTAAGTATAAAATAATAAAAGTGAATAGGGTAAGTATTACCGCATAAAGCAATACAGGATTATAATTTATTGTATAAAAGTATATCCAGTGAAAAAGACTCGAAGGTAGGAATAGATTGATTACATATAGGACAAAAAGATTTCTTTTTTGCTCTTGGTCAAAGTCTGCATATTTTTTTCTTATGACTTTTTTTAAATATGAAACAATCATATCTTTTTAGATAAAAGACTAAGTTAATAGATGATAAATTTACCTAAAAGATTGAAGTCATTTTAAGAAAAAATGATTCTGTTGGGGTATAGTTTTCTCGTAGCCTTAAATGGTTAACCTACTAAGCTGCCATCGATTAGGTTGAATTATTTTTAATAACGGAAGGTAATAATTAAATATTGAATAATCTAAAAATCTAATTCTTATTTTCCACTTCAAAGATAAATTCGTATGTTGCATTTTACTTCCTTTCAGAATTAAAATCGCAACATAATGATAACCAAAAAATACTTTTTTCATGTAATTGTTTTATTACTTCTTACCTCAGCTTGTCAGTCCACAGAAAAAGAAACAGATAGCCCAGTCAAGACACGACCGAACATTCTCTTTATTATGTCTGATGACCATGCTTACCAAGCCATCAGCGCCTATTCGGACCATCTAATACAGACACCTAATATTGACCGCATTGCCAAAGACGGCATGTTATTCACCAATGCTTGTGTGACTAATTCTATCTGTGCACCTTCGAGAGCCGTTATTTTGACGGGTAAACACAGTCACTTAAATGGAAAGATAGATAACATGTTCCCTTTTGATACCACCAATATAACCTTTCCTCAATTGTTGCAAGATGCTGGTTATCAGACGGCTATGTTTGGGAAATTACATTTTGGTAATAATCCTAAAGGATTTGATGAATTTCAAATTTTGCCAGGACAAGGCACTTATTATAACCCAGATTTCATCACCAAACAGCATGGAAAAGTCAGAGAAACGGGATATACTACGGATATCATCACGGATAAAACTTTAAACTGGTTAAAAACAGAAAGAAAAGCCGACGACCCTTTTTTATTGATGTATTTGCATAAAGCACCACACAGAGAATGGTTGCCACCAGAAAGACATTATAAAACATTTACCAAAAAAACATTCCCAGAACCGAGTACTTTATTCGACGATTATGAAGGTCGTGGAAGGGCTGCGAAGGAAGCAGAAATGAATTTGTTAACCCATATGAATTGGGCAGGTGACTCTAAAATTCGACCTGAGGTAATGGACGAATTAGGAATCCCAGAGACCGCTAAATGGGATAAGGGGGCTTATAAAAGAGAAGTCGGTCGACAAAATGCCGAACAACGAGCTAAATGGGATGCGGTCTATGACCCAATTAACGAAGATTTCAAAAAACGCTATCCAACGATGTCCAAAAAGGAACAAATGAGTTGGCGTTATCAGCGATATATGCAAGATTATCTAGGTAGTATCGCAGCAGTAGATGATGGAGTAGGAGAGGTATTGGATTATTTAGAAGAAAGTGGATTGGCGGAAAATACGATAGTCGTTTATACTTCTGACCAAGGCTTTTACTTAGGAGAACATGGGTGGTTTGACAAACGGTTTATTTACGATGAATCTTTTAAAACCCCTTTGATGGTCAAATGGCCAAATGTCATCAAACCGGGTCAGAAAAATACCACAATGGTGCAAAACCTAGATTTTGCCCAAACCTTTTTAGATGCAGCAGGAGTAACTGCACCTAGCGATATGCAAGGGGAAAGCTTAGTGCCTTTGATGAAAGGAGAAGCAGAGAATTTCAGAGAGGCAGTCTACTATCATTATTATGAATATCCTTCCGTACATATGGTCAAACGACACTACGCCATTGTCACCGAGGAATACAAACTAGCCCACTTTTACTTTGATGTTGACGAATGGGAATTATATGACAGAAAAAAGGATAAAAATGAAATGAAAAATGTGTATCATGAGCCTGAATACGCAGAAGTTGTGGCAGATTTGAAGACCAAGTTAGCTGCTATGCGAGTAAAATATAAAGATTCTAAAGAATTAGACCAGAAATATATAGACATGTATGCAGAAATGATGAAAGGGTCTAAGTGGTGGAAGTAGGTAAGAAGGCGGAAAGGCTGAGGGGCAGAAAGGCTTGGAGATAACTGTTTACGAAAATTAATTATTTTAAATGGAGAAAGAACAAAGTAGTAATTCGGATTCTAGGAGTCTTCAAGATTACTTGTCTTTGGGCTATTTGTATTTGCTAGTGCTAGGAATCTTTAAAGATGCTATTTTTTATGGTTATTTGGGTGTAAATATCATTAATTATGCTAGTATTCAGGATATATTATTAAGCCCCATTATTCATTTGACGTCTGACTTTAAGCGATTTTTGATAATATTTGTTGGTATTCCTTTGATATCCTTTATTATAGGATATGGAGCTAAAAAATTTCATTTTAGCAATAAAGATAAGGAATGGTATAAAAAAAAGAACAGTGATAAATGGGACAAAGTATATGGTGGAGAAAACTTTTATAACTTCTTAATATCACTTACATTCATGTGTCTATTTGGTGCATTTATTGGTTTTGGATTAGGAAGAGGACAGAAAATATCTGAACAATTAGAAAAAGGAGAATTAGAAAATAATCATCAAATTACCTTTACTGATAATACAACTTTGAAGGTTAATCTATTAGGTCATAATAGTGAATACCTATTTTTCGCTGCTGAAAAAGATACTATAGTTACCATAATACCCATTCAAGATAATATCAAAAAAATACAAAATTTAGAATAGAGGCAGAAGGGCTGAAAGGTTAGGTAACTTTTAAAATGAATGAACAAAACAATAACTATGAGTAAATTTAAAAAACTATGAGTTTGGCAACAGCCAATAGATTTTACAGCGGAAATATACGAATTAACTGATAAGGGTAAATTTGCAAAGGATTTTGGACTTAGCAATCAGATTTAAAGAGCAGTTGTTTCCATAGCGTCAAATATTGCAGAAGGAGATGAAAGAGATTCGGACAAGTAATCGGCTCATTTTTTCAAAATAGCAAAAGCCTCAAATGCAGAGCGTAATAACACAATTAAATATAGCCCAGAGAATCGGCTACATAGATGAAAACGTATTATTAAAATTAGAAACATTGGCAATGAAAATTGGCGCAGGACTATACGGCTTAATAAAAGCCAGAGGTGAATACAATTAATCGGAGGATTAAGAATCGACTTCCGCCCTTCAGTCTCTCCGCCTTTCTGCCTATTAACATATTAACTCAGGTGAAAGATAGCTTGTAGGCCTTTCTGCCCTTCAGCCCTTTCGCCTTTCAGCCTTCAAACTATGCAAATAAAAGAATCAGCCAAAGAATATGATGCAATAATCGTTGGCTCAGGCGCTGGTGGCGGTATGGCCACCAAAATCCTATCAGAAGCAGGCCTTAAAGTCGCTTTAATAGAAGCAGGTCCATTTTTTGACCCAAAAGACCCTGTTACCCAGACCCAAATGAAGTGGCCTTGGGAATCTCCGAGAAGAGGCGCAAGTGTGACTCGTGCATTTGGAGATTTTGATATGTCCTATGGTGATTGGAAAGTAGACGGTGAACCTTATACACAAAAAGGCGATACGAATTTTTTGTGGTGGCGGTCTCGAATGTTAGGTGGTCGAACGAACCACTGGGGAAGAATTTCTCTTCGATTTGGTCCTACTGATTTTAAGCATAAAGACGTAGATGGTTTAGGAGATAACTGGCCTATAAGTTACGAGGATGTCAAACCTTATTATGACCGTTTAGATAAAATGGTGGGGGTATTCGGTTCGAATGAAAAGCGGTATAACGACCCAGATGGCTTTTTCTTGCCTGCTCCAAAACCTCGGTTACACGAATTGTATTATATCAAAGGAGCAAAGAAAGTAGGGGTAGATGTGATTCCTTCACGGCTTTCTATTTTGACCAAAAAGTTGAATAACGAACGAGGGGTTTGTTTTTATTGTAGCCAATGTAATCGGTCTTGTAATGCCTATGCAGATTTTTCTTCCAGTTCTGTCTTTGTGATTCCTGCCGTCAACGGTACAGGACAGGTGGACTTGTATGTAGATAGCATGGTACGCTCTGTAACAACAGGGGAAGATGGTAAAGCAACAGGTGTTTCTTACATTAATAAAAAGGATAGAAAAGAATATCAATTAAAAGGAAAAACGGTGGTATTAGGTGCATCGGCATGTAGCACGGCTCGAATCTTATTGAATTCTAAAAGTAAACAGCACCCGAATGGCTTAGGGAATAGTACAGATAATGTGGGTCGATACTTACACGATTCTACAGGGGCAGGACGAGCATATTTTGTGCCAGCTTTGATGAATAGAAAGACGGATTATAATGAAGATGGGGTAGGCGGTTTACACGTATATTCCCCTTGGTGGTTGGATGCTAAGAAGGATAAACTAGATTTCCCAAGAGGGTATCATATTGAAGTCTGGGGAGGTATGGGTATGCCTTCATATGGATTTGGTTTTGATGTATCTAGTTTGAATAAATATATTGGTGGTGCAATTGGTGGCTATGGAGATAAACTACGAAAAGATGTCAAACAGTTCTTTGGCGCTGTAGTCGGGATGGCAGGAAGAGGAGAATCAATTGCCATGAGAGATAATCGTTGTGAAATTGACCCAGATGTAGTCGACCAATTTGGCATTCCTGTTTTACGATTCAATTATCAGTGGTCAGATTATGAGCGCAATCAAGCCAAGCATATGATTGATACTTTCGATGAAATTGGAAACGCCATGGGCGGTATCCCAATGGGCGAAAGAGCAGGAAAAGATAAAGATTGGGGCTTATTAAACCCTGGTCAAATTATCCATGAGGTTGGTACAACCAGAATGGGGAATGACCCTAAAAATTCAGTGACCAATAAATTCAGTCAATTGCATGATGCGGATAATGTTTTCGTCGTAGATGCTGGAGTGTTTACTTCGCAAGCAGACAAGAACTGTACTTGGACGATTATGGCTTTGGCGATGCGGACTTCTGATTATATTGTGGACCAATTGAAAAAGCAGAATATTTGATAATTTTCAATTTTCAAAAAGTACGGCATATAGACTTAGTACACTGTGTATTAAGTTTGTTTGCATTTTGAATAGGTTATTTTTTGTGAGTACGAGTTAATTTTTTTGAGAATAGCCCTGCTATTAGAGAAAAAATTAAGGAAGTAATCGCATAAAAAAAGCATTCTAAAATGTGAAATAATTTATTACACAGTAGAGATTATTCGAAAAAATTTCGTAAGAGAAGAGCTTCCAGAACTTGAAGTTCTGGAAGCTCTATATGATTTCGAATAAAGTCTAGTGTACTAGACAATAAAAATATATTCAACGGGTTATTAATAAACGGTTTACAGAAACAAACATTGCTTTAGCCAAATTTGAGAAATATGAAGACCTTTTGGATTGTGTTGATTTCCTCCACTCTAAGTGCAATTTTTGCCGTGGGTTTATATCGGTTGGTTGAACCACCTAAAGAAGTGGTGGTTAGAGAGACGGTACCTGCTAGATATACCAATTATACCGATGAATTACTATCGGGTAATACACCACGTCGATTCCTTTCCTCCTCTCCCACAAATTTCATAGCTGCTGCGAGTAAAGCTACTCCTGCGGTGGTTAATATCAAGGCTTCTAAAGGCGGAGATTATTTTTGGGAAAGCTTGAGTGCCTCTACTGGTTCTGGGGTTATTATATCGCCTAATGGTTATATCGTTACCAATAATCATGTGATTGAAGAGGGTAAGGTGTTTAGAGTGACTTTACACGATAAAAGAGAATTCAACGCAAAACTTGTTGGCACCGACCCTTCGACCGACCTAGCTTTACTAAAGGTCAATAGTGGGGATTTACCCTTTTTACCTTTCGGTAATTCTGATTCCTTGATGACGGGTGAATGGGTGTTGGCAGTCGGTAATCCTTTTAATCTGGAATCTACTGTTACCGCTGGAATCGTAAGTGCCAAAGGTAGAAATATACATATCTTAGAAGATGATTATTCTATAGAATCTTTTATTCAAACTGATGCTGCAGTAAATCCTGGAAATAGTGGTGGCGCCTTAGTGAACACCAATGGGGAATTGATTGGTATTAATACGGCAATTATCACCCGTTCTGGGAAATATGAAGGGTATTCTTTTGCGGTCCCTGCTGATTTGGTTAGAAAAGTAATTAGAGATATCCGAGATTTTGGGGTCGTTCAACGTGGAATTTTAGGGATTGGCATTGAGGCGGTGACCGATAATACTGCTAAACGATTGAAGCTTAAAAATGTAACTGGAGTTCGAATTACAACAGTTTCTCCTGGTGGTGGCGCTGCTGATTCGGGGATGCAGATTGATGATGTGATAATTTCTATCAATGATGTGCCTATTGGTTCTATGCCAGAATTACAAGAACAGGTTGCACGGTATCGTCCAGGAAATAAGGTCAAAATTGGATATATCAGAGAACGGATTAAAAAGAATAGTACCATTGTCTTAAGAAATAGAGGAAATACCACAGAATTGGTCAATGCGAGAAAAGGAAAGGTCTTAGAAGATTTAGGATTTGAATTGAGAAATTTAACTCGTGCAGAGCAAAAACGACTTAAGACCAATGGCGTCTATGTTAAAAGTATTTATCGAAACAGCTTAATTGAAGAAACGAATATGGAATTGGGTTTTGTGATAACTTCCATCAATGACCGTCCTATTGAAATTATTGATGATGTGGTGGAAGCTTTGGCAGAAAAAAATGGACTGATAATGTTAGGAGGGGTTTATGAAGAATATGATGGTGAATACTATTATGAATTTCGAAAGTAGACCATACATCAATTTCATAATTTGCTAAGCGCTTAAATTATAACTGCTTAACCGCATCAATTTGCTTTAAGGTTTTTTTAATCTGTTTGGTATGCCTGTCTACATGCGTGTTAAAAAAGGAAAGCATGCTTGCCAAGGTCATTTTTCCGGTCATAGGGTGCTTATAAACATCCTTTTCATATAAATCAGCAGGAAGACTTTCTAAATAAGTTACTAGTTCTTTTCTTTGAAGCTTCCATTGTTTAGCAACATCCCAAAAAGTCAAATCCGTTAATAAATTGTCCCCACTTATTTGAGCTGGTGCTTTTACTTTAAATGGACTCGATAAGGCAAGATTAAGCATTATTGAATTGAGGCTTGACTTCACCCCTGCTGCTTCTAAGCTCGGTTCAAAGCTCAATTTCTTCTTTATATAGGCAATGGAACCCGCCTCCGCTTTCATTAAATGCTGCATTATTTGCAATACGGACCATCCTCCCTCCTTTGGCTGCTCATTCAATTTAGCATCACTATAATTCTTTAAATCCCGCAGTAGGATTACCAATTTTTGGTCCAAGTTTTTAAGATGTGCCCTAGATTTCTTGTCCATTTAATGATTATTACTTTAATTTTTTAGTGTTTCCTTATTCTACTGGACAACAATTTTTTATAATATGTATTTCATTATAATTCAGATTTTAAAATGAGAATTAGACTTAGCTAGACGTTCTTTTCTTTTTTTCAATTGAAAAAAAAAGAAACAAATCCCGATAGCTATCGGGACTA
>CALJVJ010000261.1 GCA_937974625.1 uncultured Saprospiraceae bacterium | reverse complement strand
ACCTTTAAACCTAAAGCCTTAGCATCATAAGTACTCCACCGAGGTGTAGGTATTTCCAAAACTCTAGCATAATAAAAGGCTTCCTCCTCGGCATCAAATTCAGGGTCTGTCCAAACGGCCTGTAGGTTAACTGCCCCAATACTATTTTCGTAACTAGCATTTGCTACATCTACCGTATTTCCAATAGATGGCAATTTTCCGTTAGCATCTAAAGTTCGATTTTCAGACCAAACTACCTCAAAAATCTTTTCCTGTGTATTGCCCGCTTTATCTGTCCAACCTTTTATCATTTGAATCCTATCTAAATTTCCGCTTTCTGCATCTTTAAGCGCCCAAACTAAGAAAGAAGGTACTTTATTTTCTTTAGTAGATGGTGGTAAATCACTGCCCATCGGCACGCCAACTGTTGAAGCCGTTTTCGTCCAATTCTCTTGTTCTAAAATAGTTGCTGGAAATTCCCAAGCACCATAAAGTCGAACTTTAATTCTAGGGCCAGAGGTGGCAAAAGTTTCTTTTCGCTGCATAGCGTCAAACAGCGCAGGCCTAGTATTTTCAGTTGCCCAAACACCTGCCAAACTACCTGCACTCCATCTATCCCAACGGGAAACATTCTCTTTTCCACTCCTACGTTGTTTTTCTGTAAAATCAACAATTCCTATTTTTCCACTATAATTATCTTCCTCTGCTGGGCTAGACCCATTGTGACTATCTGTGCTACCAATAAAGCCAAATTTATAAGGATTGGCACCTATATTCTTTTGATAATTCAGTCCATCTTTTAAAGCCTGTCGAACATAACTTCCTTGTGGCTTACTTTGTATCGGTTCAGACCCAAAAGTAAGATTGGTTACTTCAAAACTGGCAAAATCATCATCTGGACTTAAAGCAGGATGGGTCATTGAAGTACCTTTGATTTGTGAAACCTCGCTAATTGGTTCATTTCTCATTCGCAGTTTGGCATATTCCGCATCAATAGCTTGACCTGCCCAATTGGTAGAGGGATACATTAAACCATCACTTTTATTGGCATTATGAGGAATTGCCATGACTTCAATACCAGCGGCTCTTTGTTGTTCCATCCATTTCCATAAATCTTCAGGGTTTTTAGAATCAAAATTAGAAAAGGGCATTTCAGGAACTTTACTGCTTCTAAAAATAACATTTCGATGTAGGTTCCGAGCCACGGTAGGTGTTTCTGGATACCGATAAGTTACGGTCCATTCATAAGCAGGAAAAGTGGTGAAAGTGCCTGGTTGATTATGCTTATCTGCAATAGATACGACTCGTTTCCAGATATTTTTTCTAAAAGGTTCGTTTTCTAATTCCTCAATTTGCTTCCCCGCTCCCATAGAAGCACCTAAGTGATAAAACCCTGCGGTAGATTTTTCTCGGTCGGTACTCCGCAAGTTTTCTGCCAATTCGGAATCCGCTAATCCTGCTGCCTCATCGGTTAATTGAAGGTATAAACCCATATATTCTGCATGCTCCGTCACTGCCATAAAATCCAAAGGACGTTTAATCTTTATTAGTTTACCTCCTACATGGTCAATTGCTTCCCCTTTACCAAATCGGTAAGCATCATCTGGGTCAATTTTCACATTAAACACAAAAGCATCAAAGGACCAACTGGTGTGGATGTGTAAATCTCCGAAATAGGCATTTTTGTCTGTATTAGATTGGGTAAGTTGTGCTTGGTCGGTTGTGTTTGCAGTGGTATCCATTGTTTCAGGAGCATTTTTTTTAGAATCTGTGTTACAAGCATATTGAAAAACAAAGATTAAACCCAAATAGAAAAAGGTATATTTTTTAGGCATGCCAACTGATTTTAATTTATGGTAAGGAAAGGTGTCTAATTATTAGAACAAGGATACAATATTTTGATTAGTTCTAAGAATATTTGTCAAATTTCTAAAATGTCATTCAGGCTAAATGAACCTACAAAAATGGAGTCTTTAGAAATGATAAAAGAGTAGTAAAGTATTTAAAATAATAGACATTAAATTACTCCTCCTCAGGCACAACCGCCGAATCAGAAATAATCCAAAGTCCAACAAAAGTCAATAAACCATTCAGAATCAATAATTCAAAACCGAATTTATAGCCGAATAAAAGTAAGTCAGAATTGGCATTAATCAGGTAAGTCAAAATGGGAGCAGCGATACAAACCGCTGGCGTATATTTATCAATGATTTGTCTTTCGGTAAAAAAGCCAAAGGCATATAAACCGAGTAAGGGTCCGTAAGTATAACCTGCCGCAGTAAACAGCGCCGAAATAACCGAGTCATCGTTGATAAACCAAAAGGCAAGAATCACTAAGAAGAGGATAAAAGAAAAGCCGATATGTACTTTAAAACGTGTTTGCTTTTTCTCCGTTTCAGGTGCATCGCTCTTTTCAAAACCTAAAAAGTCTATACAGAAAGAAGTGGTTAAAGCGGTCAAAGCAGAATCTGCACTAGAATAAGCCGCTGCAATCAGTCCTAAAATAAAGACTATCCCTATCATAGGAGAAAGATGTTGCAAAGCAATGGTAGGATATAATAAATCTTTCTTTTCTGGAATATCAATACCCACTTGATTCGCATAAGTAAATAATAAAACACCTAATGTGAGGAATAACAAATTGGCAAAAACAAGGATTATACTAAAAGAAAACATATTCTTCTGCGCTTCTCCAATATTCTTACAACTTAGATTCTTTTGCATCATATCTTGGTCCAAACCCGTCATCACAATAGCAATCGAAGCACCTGCTAAAAACTGCTTGAAAAAGTTTTTAGGGTCAGACCAACCACCTTCAAAAAAGAAAGTTTGCCCATATTGGCTTTCTGTTACGGTGCTATAAAGGTCACCAAAAGAAAGGTTTAGTTTATCATTAATTGCAAAAACGGTCAAAATCACGGCCGCCAACATACAGAAAGTTTGTAGCGTATCTGTGACTACAATCGTCTTAATACCGCCTTGAAAAGTATATATCCAAATGAGTAGAATGGTAATCAAAATAGTGCCCCAAAAAGGAATCCCAAAGGCATTCATCACAAATTGCTGCAAGACAATCGCTACTAAATACAGTCTAAAAGAAGCTTGAATCGTACGAGACAATAAGAAAAAGCCAGCTCCTGTCTTATAGGCCGACACTCCAAATCTGTCTTCCAGATACGTATAAATAGAAGTCAGCTTCATTTTATAGTACATCGGCATCAAGACCGTTGCAATCACAAGATAACCAAGCAAATAGCCCAAAACCATCTGCATATAGGAAAACTGACTTGCCTCCACCCAGCCCGGAACAGAAATAAAAGTAACGCCAGACAAAGAGGCACCAACCATACCAAATGCCACCAAGTACCAAGGAGATTGGCGACCTGCGACAAAGAAGTCAGCACTATCAGAATTTCTACCAGTGAAATAGGAAATAATCATTAACAGCGCAAAATAGGCTGTAATGATACCAACTATAATTTCTGGTGATAATTGATTATTCATACTTATAAATGATGAAAAAATAAGTCCGCTTTCTAGCATTTAGGTAAAACTAAGTGCCCGAATTATTTCCTCATGTTGTGCTCGTAAAATCTCTAAATTTCAATTTCCCTTGTTTTCCAAAAGGGGCGCAAAGGTAGCAAGTATCTTTAGAAAACAAAATAAACCCTATTTTTTTAGAAATTTATCTAAATAAATCTGCCGAATATATATAATAAATTTCAATTATCAAATTGATTATCAAATTATTATTATGAAGTATATATGTTAGTTCGGAATGAACGATTTAGGGTTATCTAAAGTTCAAATCTTTAGTTAGTTCATTATTTTGCAAAGCCGTTTTGGTCTGAGAATCAATGACAAAGCCTGTTTCCAAAAAGGTATTCCGAGAAGCAAAAATACCAAGGCCACTTGACAAATTGGTATAATTAGGAATCACTTGAGCACTCGTAATCCCAGTATTCGCTTGACCAACATTGATATAATTAAATAATTCTTCCCCTCCCGCATCTATGCGAATATCAATATTTTTTAACACCCGTTGCAAATTAGGGTTTACGGTGATATTAGCGTTTAAAAATCGATAAAATTCCAATCCTTCTGGTTCTACTCTATTAGGACCGTCTGCCCCTTCGATGCTTTGTGCCAATTTCCATTCAATAGACTTCTTTACTAGGGTATTCACATCCGTAGGGTCAAATTCTTCATAATTTATAACCATAGATACATCAAATAATTTAGCCGTTTCATCCGCTGCCCAAAGAATAGTTATTTCATCATCTTCCAAAATTCGTAAGGGTGGTTTTTGGTCACCAGGAATCGGTCGATTCAAGCGCACATCTCCAACTATTGGCGTCGTAGCAGTGGTTAATAAGGCTCCGTCACCTGTTTGCCGAACATTTAATCTATAAGTTTCTTCTTCCTGTAAATTCAATTTATCAGCCGCTATCTGATATAAAATATTAGGTGTTGTGGCAAAAATTCCTGTAACACGCTCCAAACCTACTTGGCTACCGTCTACTTCTGTTAACAAAAAGGCAGCGCCATCACGTTCTCTAACTATTTCTACAATCACCTCCTCAAAATAAAGTGCTTCTGGTCTTTGGGCCAAATCTAGTGCAGAAGTCTGTTCATCAATAAATGCTTTTTCTACTCGGATGTAATGGACATCATCCGCCCTAGACAAAAGGCCGTAAACAATAGGAATTTCCTTTGCTGGAGCGTTTAATTCAAATTCATTAGAACAGGAAAAAAGAGATAATATGGATAAAAATAATAAACTATATTTCATAAAAAATAGAAATTATCAGTCAAACGATATTCAAGAATATTTTAAAACCACTAAGTTCTTCAATTATTGTCGGCTTCCCTAGAAAATTGGTTAAAATTCATTGGCTTAGTTGATAGCAGACAGATGATAGGTTTTGAAGACCCTCTGCCCTTTACCCTAAGCTCTCCGCAACCTAATTCTTAATTATTCTTTAAATTTTTGTTTTAATATCCTTTTCTAGTCACTTTCTTTTCCTACTTTCGTCCAAATAACGAACATACTATTTCCTCAAAATTTAAACCATCAACACTAAATTAATTTATGTCCGTACACAAAAAAGATATTAAGCGAATTACGACACACGTTCTGCGGTCAATGAAAGAGCAAGGTGAAAAAATTGCTATGCTAACCGCTTATGATTACTCTTCTGCCAGAATACTGGACGAAGGGGGAATAGATATTTTATTAGTAGGAGATTCTGCCTCCAATGTAATGGCAGGTCATGAAACGACCTTACCAATTACCTTGGACCAAATGATTTACCATGCCCAATCAGTGGTTCGTGCAGTCAAAAGAGCTTTAGTCGTGGTCGATTTGCCTTTTGGTTCCTATCAAGGAAACTCTATGAAGGCCTTAGATTCTGCTATTCGAATCATGAAAGAGTCTGGTGCACACGCTGTAAAACTAGAAGGTGGAGCAGAAATCGAAGAATCTATTAAACGTATATTATCAGCAGGTGTACCAGTAATGGGGCATTTGGGTTTAACTCCTCAATCTATTTATAAATTTGGCACCTATACTGTCAGAGCCAAAAAAGACGAAGAAGCAGCACGGTTGCGCTCTGATGCCAAGTTATTAGAAGAATTAGGTTGTTTTGGTTTAGTCCTAGAAAAAATTCCAGCAAAGTTGGCTGCTGATGTTTCCAAAAGCATTAACATTCCAACGATTGGAATCGGTGCAGGTCAAGGAACAGATGGACAAGTATTGGTTACCCACGACATGCTAGGCATCACCAAAGATTTTAAACCTCGTTTTTTAAGAAGATACGTTGAGTTATTTGATGTGATAAAAGGAGCAACCGAGGAATATATTAAGGATGTGAAGTCTGGAAGCTTTCCGAATGAGAAGGAATCTTATTAGTGGAGGGATAAACGAGTTTATCTATATATCTTTGGTCTTATCCAAATCTTAAATCACAGTTCATACATCAGAAATCATAAATCCATCTAATTCAAAGCGTGATGGATTTATGATGTATGATTTCAGGGCGCCAAACATTGATTACAACTACCATTAATCTCAAATAGCACTATCTCAGTTTAATTTATGAAACGTTGCAAACCAATGGGAGTTATGATTTTAAAACAGTATTAATTAGTGGCTTTTTCATTTTGCAAGTCTCAAAGGTTCAATTTTTTTTTCGCACAATACTTTGTTTTCCAATGTATATCTATATGCACATCCTTTCTCTCGTGAGGATAGAATTGATTCTAGATTCTCGTTTATATAGTGCAAACCTACTCCATCATCACAAGCAAATCCCCCTTTCATCTCTCCATTTTTGATTCTATCTCTATAACAATTCTGTCTTTCAGGTTCACCATCAAAATGGGGGCAATTACTTCCTTTTAATAAACCTAAACACTCCAACTTGTTAAGTTGATTAGGAACAGAATCCGTTAATCCTTCTTCAAACCAGCATATAGCACCTGCGCTTAATCCACTTAAAATTGTTCCATTAGAATATGCTTTTTTAATCTTATCATCCAATCCCCATTCCTTCCAGAGTACTAACATATTTCTAGTATTTCCCCCTCCTACATATATTATATTTTGTTGAAGTATAAATTCTTCAATTTTGTCCGTATGACCTTTAAATAAGGACAAATGACTGGGTATGCAGTTCTTTTTTTTAAAACTTGCATAAAATCTTTCGATGTAATCTTTGGAGTCGCCGCTTGCCGTGCCCAAAAAGCAAATTTTGGGGTTCTGTTTATCGGATTGTTCCAATATATAATTATCTAACAATGTATTCTCTGGTTCCATAGAAAACCCTCCTCCACCTAAAGCTATAATTTGTCGTTTCATTTTTATTAATTTCCACTAACAAACTGCATAAACTTACAACTTACAGTTATTAAAACCAACTTGATTTCTTCCTCCGACTACGAGTCGTCTTAATGCCAAACACCCCGAGTAACCCTCTGGTCAACTCTCTAGCTACGGTTCTTCCAATTTGCCGAGTCGTGGTGCTATTCACAATTTTTTCAAAAGTAGATTTTTCTGATTTTCTTGAGCGTGAACGAGACTTTGATGCTTTTTCCTTTTGTTTTTTCAGTTCTGCCTGATGTTCTTCCGATTGAAATGCTTCTATTTTTTTGTTCAGGATTTCATATGCGCTTTCTCTATCAATTACTTCATTATACTTTTTGGCTAATTTAGATTTTCCTAAGATGCCACTAATTTCCATATCGGACAAAATATCCATTCTAGATTGTGGTGCTCGTAGCATAGTGTGTGCTAACGGCGTCGGAATCCCTTTTTCATTGAGCACTGTTACTAAAGCTTCTCCAATCCCCAATTCTGTCAATAATTTTTCCACTTTATAATAATCTGTTAGTGGGTAGTTTTGTGCTGCTAACTTAATTGCTTTTCTATCCTTTGCCGTAAAAGCACGAAGCGCATGCTGAATTTTCAACCCTAATTGACCTAAAACCGCATCAGGCACATCCGCAGGGTTTTGGGTAATGAAGAAAATACCAACGCCTTTTGACCGAATCAACTTGATAATAGACTCAATTTGGTCCATTAATGCATCAGAAGCTTTATTGAATACTAAATGTGCTTCATCTATAAAAATAGCTAATTTCGGTTGTTCTAAATCCCCTTCTTCAGGAAAGGAGGCGTAAATTTCAGCTAAGATTTGTAGCATGAAAGTAGAGAACAACTTCGGTCTATCTTGAATATCTGTCAGTCGAATGATAGAAACCATTCCTTTTCCATTTTCATCCAATCGGCACAAATCATCTACATCAAAAGAACGTTCGCCAAAAAATTGCTCCGCCCCTTGCTGTTCTAGTTCAATTATCTTTCTCATAATTGCGCCAATAGAAGCCGAAGACATGGTCCCATACATACTTTTAAACTCCTCTTTCCCTTCGTCCATGACATAGCTTAAGGTCTTTTTCATGTCCTTCAAATCCAATAATGGTAAATGCTTATCATCACAGTATTTGAAAATAACAGAGACAATACTACTTTGGGTATCGTTTAATTGCAATATTTTGGAAAACAAAACTGGACCAAACTCTGATACAGTTGCTCTTAACTTGGCACCTGGTTCATCAGATAAAGACAAAAATTCAACTGGGCTTTTATCTGCCGTGAAAGGGAAACCAATAGCTGTATGTCGCTCCTCAATCTTAGGATGTCCTGCACTTTCTACCGCGATACCACTCAAATCTCCTTTTACGTCCATCAATAAAACAGGAACACTATTGGCAGACAACTGCTCTGCCATAATTTGCAAAGTTTTAGTCTTACCAGACCCCGTAGCACCTGCAATCAATCCATGTCGATTCAGCATTCGCAATGGTAATTTTACCAAAGCATTTGCTTGCGTCTCTCCATCAAGCATCGCTGCCCCAAGAACCATAGAATTGCCTTCGAAAGTATACCCTTGTTCGATGTCTTGTAAAAATTTTTCTTTACTCATTATAAAGGTGGTAGATTTTGTAAATCTTCTAGTTGTTTAATTTGAAAGTGAAAATTAAGAGAAAATTTGGAAAGTTTAAGCTCAACTATAAGGTTTTCTTCATGGTAAAGGCAGTTCCTTCCTCTTCTACTATTTCAAAATCCAATCTTTTATACAGATTAACCGCCTTGTTATCTTGGTCCACGCTTAGCGAAACTTGAGAAAACCCTTTTTCTATCAAAGCAGTAAATGCAGCATTCATTAATTTTGTTCCTAATCCTTGATTCCTAAAATCTGCATGTATAGCTAAACTCAATTCTGGCGTTTGGTCATCTACATAACCATAGCCTTTTTCTGCTGCTTTCAGCAATCGACACCAAACAGCACCTATTAATTGTTCGTCCTGTTCTGCCACCAATGCAATATCATCAGCTCTACCCCAATTGGCAATATATTTGGCTAAATGCGGTTCTTCGATAATAGATTTTGGAAAAGGGTCCGCACCTTCAGGAACGTGAAGCGCTGTATAAAACATTTCTTTAAGAAAGAGAAATTCAGAGGAATGAAGGGGGCGAATGGAGTATTTTTTCAAAAAATAGAGTTGAAAAGAGGAAATACAAATGATTGATAAGTTTATTTGAAAAAAAGGCATCAAATCGACACTTTGTCCAACTAATCACTAATCGACTAGTCACCAATCACTAATACCCATTCTTCTTATAATCAAATCGTTGTACCCGAATACCTCTTAAATGTAATTCATCATTTAACAACTCTCCGATATATTCTAAATAGCCACGGCTTTTAAATTTCTTTTTAACAATAAAAGAAGCAACTAAAAAGGTAAATAAGAAAACGGAAAAAAGGCAGAAGGAAACCACTGTCAGGATTTGCATATCTAAGGTGGCAAAAAGGACGCCTACACCCAACCAAATAGGGGCACAACCTCCAATAATTAGGTTCATTTTCTGCATTTGTCTAAACAATTGCATTTCGCCTAACCACTGTCGTCGTAAATCCAAAAGGTGGTCTGTAGAATAATAGGAAGGGCTTAACTCTACAAATTCTTGCAGTTCGTTAGCAGCCTCCAGCTCTAATCTTTCTAGATAGGTATCTAATGATTCGTGTTTTTTATTCACAGTATTTGAACTTGAAAAATTTGTCAGGAAATCAGGATTTACTCAGACCCTACAAATTTAATAGAATATGCATTAAGATGCTAGTGAAATTTGGAGTAATTGTCTGCATTACTAAAGAAAAATTATACTTTTAATGTTAAAATAAAAATAGTGCGGAAGGCAAGGTTGAGAGTAAAGAGAACTACATCACTATTCTCCTTTTTTATAAAATTTGATAAATGACTGACTTGCAACCAATTGCACAAAACGATACACCAGAATCCGTTTTTATGCGTCTGGTAACCATCTTATTTATAGCCTTAATGGGCACTTTTGTCGCGAGTCTACTAGTTCAAGTACTTTCCCAATTTACAGGGCTAGATTATATGGAAACGATTACTAATTTAACAGAAAATGGGCCCAATAGGCAAAAAAACTTTATTAAAGCTGCTCTAAACATCAGTCATCTATGCACTTTCATTCTACCTTCTTTAATTTTTCTTTGGTGGACTTATCGTAAAAATTGGAAAAAAGCGGTGCATTTGTCCAATGCCCCTAGTTTAATAAACAGTCTACTAGGTGGGCTATTATTATTAGCGGCATTTCCTTTTGCTCAATTTATCTTTGCCTTAAATAAAAAATTGCCCATACCAGCTTGGGCAGTTGAACAAGAAGAATTGATAAACACGACTATACAGCATTTATTATATGTGCAATCCACTCCAGATTTATTATTTAATCTTTTGACCATAGCTATATTACCAGCTATTGGTGAGGAATTATTATTTCGTGGGATTATTCAGACTAATATAGAAAAAGGGGTCAAAAATCATCATTTAGCTATCTGGATGACCGCTTTGATTTTTAGCTTTATTCATTTCCAATTTCAAGGTTTTATTCCGAGAGTTTTACTAGGCGCACTGTTAGGCTATCTTTTTGTTTGGAGTAGAAATTTGTGGATACCAATTATAGCCCATTTAATCTATAACGCAAGTCAGATATTTTTGCAGTATTTTCACCAAAAAGGGATGTTAGGCATGGATTTAAATAAAGTGGAGACCGTACCGATTTGGCTGGTATTTTTGAGTATTAGTGGGATGTTTGTTTTGGGTCGATTTTTATATAGTCAGCGTAAGATTGAAGTAGTTTAATCTCTTTTTATCATAAGTACTTTGATTTCACACTACGGCACAACGACACAACGATTAAGTAATAATTTTTAATTCGTTGTGTCGTTGCGGCGTTGTGAGAAAAAATAATTCTATTCACAAAATTCTTTCTGATGAAACTCTAGTCCCACTACATCAAATAGAAAAATAACCAATTGTCGCCCCGTTTCTTTAGAGTTAGCAACAATCATATATTCTGCCAGTTGACCGCCACTATCTGGCGCACAAGCTCCTACAATTCTATCGGGCTCAGGAACAGAGGATGGAGACATTAAGCTCCCTTCAAATTGTTCAATACCTAAACCTTTAGCAGTTCGGTCTATCGAAAGGCTCACAAAACCAGAATTTCTATCAATAAATCCAGAAACAGGATTAGCGGTATACAAGCCAGCATTCGGGTCTACTCCACAACCTGCGGGCAATTCCCAACTACCTGACCTAGGAGTTCCTGGTCCTATTTCTACATTACCAGGCACTAGGTTGGGGCCTTCTGAATAACATCCTGTTGTTTGGTCCCATATCAATTCTGGTACAATCCAAATACAATAATCTCTATTTTGAGGACTAAACCAAGTATTGATAATATTCACAGGAGGTACAGTTGGCAAAGTCGGAATCACAATCTGTGGTGCAGCAGGCGAAATGAAAAGCGACTGATTGCTAGCGATGAAATCAGCAGAAGCTACCGTCACGTTATTCAAAGGAATAAACCCACCACAATCATTATCTCGGATATAAATATTACGGTTCCCTTCTACATCCATCGGTAAAGTAGCTATTCTACCCATTGCGGTTGGCATTTCGACAAATTCGGAGGTCAACTTGGTCGTTTCATCTACGATTAACTCTCCATCTACTACTTTTTCAATAAACAACTCCCTATTTCGCAAAAATTCAGCAGGAGAAGTTTTAACCATAATTTGGTCGCCAGGCATTCGCACATTCGGTGTGATTTCTGCGCTAATCCGAGCATAATTTTCACAATCAGGATTACAAGCAAAAAATAAGGGCAACACAAAAGCTAAAGTTAGCAACGATAGCAAATCTTTCATTTTATAGGGTTTTTGTTCGTGAATAATCATAGACTACTAGGAAATAGTTAAACCTATCACCAATAGCTATTCAATGAGTGTTTCTATTAATAAAGTGTTTATTGTTTAGTAGGAAGCGTATTTAATACTATTGACGGGAAATGAATGGTTAAATAGTTTTATTGTTGTAGGTAATAAGCCTTATCGCTATAACAATTCAACAACTCTCTCTATTCAAAATTATTCTTTAGCATCATGGTTGTTTTATTGATGCTCTTTTCTAAGTTCAAAATAACAGGATACATATCATGAAAAGCAGCATGGGCAACTTGGTCTGCTTTTTTCGCCTTTCGCTTTCGAAGATAGCTATTAACTTCACTTAATGCAGGCTGCAATTTTGGAAAATGAAGCTGATTAAATAAAATTTGAAAAGTTTCCTCTAATTGTGCTGCCACTGCGGGGGCCGACCAATAGCTACC